>CAJBPC010000729.1 GCA_903957405.1 uncultured bacterium
GAAATGGATCTGCATTTCCGGCATACTCCGTTCGAAGAAAACATCCCCGTTGTGATGGCCATGATCGGCATATGGTACACCAATTTCATGGGTGCCAGCAGTGAGGCGATATTGCCATACGACCAGTATTTGCATCGCTTTGCGGCGTATCTGCAGCAAGGCAATATGGAAAGCAATGGGAAATTTGTTGACAGGAATGGGGAGAAAGTACCCTACAACACCGGACCCGTCATTTGGGGTGAGCCCGGGACGAACGGGCAACATGCTTTCTATCAGTTGATACATCAGGGAACACAACTCATTCCCTGCGACTTCATCGCTCCTGCGATCAGCCACAATCCTACCGGGGACCACCACATGAAACTGCTGTCAAACTTCTTTGCCCAGTCAGAGGCCCTCATGCAGGGCAAAACGGCGGAGGAAGCGGAGTCGGACATGTCAGGCATGTCGGAGGAAGACCGGAGGAAACAGCTCCCATACAAGGTGTTTGAAGGGAACAAGCCGTCGAACTCCTTCCTGATACGGAAGATCACACCATTCGAACTAGGCAAACTCATAGCCGCCTATGAGCATAAAATCTTCGTACAGGGTGCGGTATGGAATATCTACAGCTTTGACCAGTGGGGTGTTGAGTTAGGGAAGCAATTGGCAAACAGGATACTTCCGGAGCTAAAAGATCATGGAGCTGTCACTGGACATGACAGCTCCACGAACGGATTGATCAATTTGTACAAGTCGATGCGGTAAGCCAGGTCACCATTTGTCTACTTCTTCATTGTTGTCGGAAGTTGGTTCTGGCGAGGGTCCCGCAGCTAATTCTGCAGTATCCTGAACGACAGGAATTTCTTCATTTTTCAAGATCACGAGCGGTGTTTCCCTGGGCGATTCACCATCTGAGTAACCATCGTATTCCCCGTCGTTATCGTGGTTGAAGGCATCGAAATCGAAGTCAGGCATCAATTCTGTCTTCACATGATCTACTGCATCCGTCAGGGCTTTCAGAAACTTGTTGAAATCCTCTTTGTACAGAAAGATCTTATGACGGTCATATCCGTCGTCGTTGAAGCGTTTGCGGCTCTCCGTGATGGTGAGGTAATAGTCATTCCCCCTTGTTGTCCTTACATCAAAGAAATAAGTCCTTCGTTTACCGGCACGGATTCGTTTGCTGTACACGCTATCCATTCTCTTTTCGTTGTTATCGTATGTCACATTGTTGGTTTTATGCTTTTGTACATTTCGTTTACAAATTTGACGAATTATGCCGTTACGAGTTTCAATATCCCAAAAAATCGTTAAAATCCAAAAAAAACTATTTTTAAATTTTTTTTTTGAGAAAATACAAAGAATTAGAGGGTTTCATTGTCTTGTTGGCGGCTGTACAATTCAAAATAGTGACCACGCAGTGCCATAAGATCTTCGTGACGGCCCTGTTCTTTTACCATTCCGTCTTCCAGGACCAGGATCCGGTCAAAGTCGAATAGGGTGAATATCCGGTGGGTGATGATCACTGCCGTTTTGTCTTTAAGGACTTCATTGAGCCCTGCCAGGATCCTTTGTTCGGTTCTGGCATCTACTGCACTGAGGCAATCGTCGAAGAGCAGCAGTTCGGCGTCTTTGCAGAGCGCCCTTGCGATAGAGATCCTTTGTTTCTGTCCGCCACTGAGGTTGACGCCCCTCTCCCCCACCATGGTATCGTATCCCTGAGCGAAACCGAGAATTTCTTCATCGACGGCGGCTCTTCTGGCGGCGGTTCGAACTTGTTCATCTGAAGAGTCAGAGGAGCCGAAGCGGATATTGTTACCGACCGTGTCGCTGAAGAGAAAAACATCCTGTGGCACATAGCTGATGCGATCTCTGAGGGATTTAAGCGAGTATTGCCGGAGATCTTTTCCGTTGATGGTTATGGATCCATCGGAACGATCGTAATTCCTCAACATAAGTTGTGCGATGGTTGACTTACCGCTACCTGTTCTGCCAATGATCGCTATCTTCTCTCCTTTCCGGATACGGAGGGAGAATCCATCCAGGGCGCGTACACCGGTATGCGGATAAGTGAAGCCAACCTCTTGGAAAAGGATCTCATCAATCCCGGCAAGGGTCGATGCATCTGGATCTTCCTCTATGGAGGGCTTTGCCTGCAGGAATTCGTTGAGTCGTTTTTGGGAAGCGGCGGCTCGCTGGATCATGCTTGCGACCCATCCTATGGCACTTACCGGAAAGGTGAGCATGTTCACGTACACAACAAATTCAGCGATGGTGCCGGAGCTGATGCGTTGCTGGAGTTGATAGACGCCACCCATATATATGGTGAGCAGGGTACTCACCCCGATCAGCAGCGAGATGGACGGAAAATAGAAGGCCTCCACCCGTGCAAGGCCCAGTGCATTTTCGCGATAGGCTTCTGCTTTGGTGGAAAAGAACCGCATCATGGAAGATTCCTGCACAAAGGATTTTATCACCCTGATCCCGGAAAATGACTCCTGTGCTTCCGTCGTGAGATGGCTTAAATGTTGCTGTATTTTTTCGCTCTTTCGGTTGATGAGGTTATTTACGAAGTAAATGGCAATGGCCAGAATCGGGAGTGGCGAAAGTACATAGACGGTGAGCATGACATTTTCGCGCAGCATGAAGAAAAGGCTGAACGCGATGAGTGCCAGGAGATTCACGAGATACATGATCGATGGACCTGTATACATCCTTACTCGGCTGACATCTTCAGCCATTCGATTCATGAGGTCGCCGGTGCTATGGGTGCGAAAAAAACGAGCATCTAGTTTTTGGTAATGAACATAGACTTCATTCTTTTGGTCGAACTCGATGAGGCGGCTCATGACGATGATCGTTTGTCGCATCAGGAACATGAAGAAGCCCCTGAGCAAAGCAACAGCCAGTAAAAGAAGGCCGCTGAACATGACCAAACCGGAGAAGGAAAGGTCTGCCGACTCGACAATGCGAATGAATTGGGCTACCAATGGATCATAGAAAGACTTACCGCTGGAGATGGAAGTCGTTTCCGTTCCCTGGTTTCGGATCTGGCTTTCTACTTTATCGACAACATAACCCGTTATCTGTGGGGCCAGGATACCGAAATAATTGGAGACAAGGATGAAGCTTATTCCCGCCAGCAAACGCCAACTGTATTTTCTGAAATATTTATGTACCGCACGCAGATCCTTCATGGTCTACGAAGGTAAGGGATTGGTTGAAGGGCAGAATGGCGAATTGTCGTTGGTTTTTGTGAGGTTCTGAAAAAGACTTTCAAAGTTTTTTGCAGGATAAAGTTTCTATGCATATTTTCGCCGCGGAGAGATGGCAGAGCGGTCGAATGCGGCGGTCTTGAAAACCGTTGAGGTGTAAGCCTCCGGGGGTTCGAATCCCTCTCTCTCCGCTGAGTACAGTTCGCAACTGTACGAAAAGTGTGTAAGTCGTTGATTTACACACTTTTTTTTGTTCTTTACTTTCCGAAAATGTTCGCGTTTGTACGCCGATTAGGTTTCCTTCTGGTGACCCCTTTTCAAAAATCAAAAAGGGGTCA
>CAJBPC010000730.1 GCA_903957405.1 uncultured bacterium
ATGGACTTTGAATTTTGACGGGATAAAGACCAAGAACTACGGTGGCACGACCTTCCTGGTGAATGCGTCTGTCGGCGGGAATATGGATCAGAACTATTCCGGTCTGTCTTCTTGGGGTGGTATCCGCACAACAAAGAATCTGCCCTTGTTGTTCCCTGACTTTACGGGTGCTAGAGACAAGCGCGCACAGTTCTTCCAGCACAACCTGGAGATCGATAAGATCAGTGAGTTCAAGGATGGTTTCGGGGTGACGAAATTCCGCAACAAGACCCGGTCGGGTGGTTTCGGTACAGATCCCAGCCGCACCTTCAGTGATATTGATTTCCCTGTCTTCCGCCTCGCAGAGATGTACCTCATCTATGCGGAAGGTGTCGTCAGGGGTGGCAGTGGCGGTGACCGTGTCACTGCTGTAAGCTATATCAATAAACTCCGTGAAAGGGCGTATGGCAGTACGACAGGGAATATTTCCGATGTCTCCATGAATGCCGCATTCCTGCTGGATGAGCGTGCCCGGGAATTGTATTGGGAAGGATTCCGCAGGACTGACCTGATCCGTTACGGGCAGTTCACGGAAGGATCTTACCTGTGGCCATGGAAAGGGGGTGTGAAGAACGGCACCGGAGTGGGGTCATTCCGCAAGTTGTATCCAATCCCTGCCACGGAAGTCGGTTCCAACCCGAACATCAAGCAAAACACCGGTTATTAAACTATCAAACAGCAAGAACATGAAAAAAATCACAACAGCGATACCCGTGATGCTGGTCGTCGCCTTCCTGTTTTCGAGCTGCGAGAAGGAGGAAAACAAGATCTTCTACAAGGGTGGCAAGCAGCCAGCCCTGACAGCCTCCACCACCGCAGTGAATCTGCAGCCGCCTCCTGCGGATGAATCAATTGAAGCCATCCGCTTCGAGTGGACGAATCCTGAATACCAGTTCACGACCGGCATCAGTTCACAGGATGTCAACTACCAGCTGGAAATCGACACCGTCGGTGCAAATTTCGGCAGTAAGAGTAAGTTCGTGACCACCGTCTCAAAAGACCTCGTGAAACGTTATACGGTGGCTGAATTCAACGCGATCCTCGGCAACACCATGTTCCTGCCCTTCGGCAGGAGGTACAGCCTCGAGGCCCGCATCACGAGTAGCCTGGGCACGAATAATGCTGCGCCGCTTGTCTCCAACAAAGTGACGTTCACCGCCACGCCGTACGCACCTCCGCCGAAAGTGGCATTGCCACTCACCGGAAAGCTGTTCATTGTGGGGAATGCCACACCGGGTGGATGGAACAACCCGGTGCCCGTCCCATCTCAGGAGTTCAAGAAGCTCTCGAACACGCTCTTTGAGCTCACCCTCGCCCTTGGCGGAGCAGGCACCAACTATCTGTTCCTGCCCGAAAACGGCAGCTGGTCGACCAAGTACGCCGTGGTTGATAACTCGGCAGGTGGCATTGCCAATGGTGGTGAGTTCAGGTTCTACAGCAGTGGCGGACAGGATTTTCCAGCACCGGCCGCAGCGGGGAACTATAAGATCACCGTGGACTTCCAGAAAGGGCTTTTTACCGTCGTGAAACAATAACCAACCATAAAAGCACATCATATGAGATTTAATAGCATAAAAAGCCTCATGGCAGCCATGCTGCTCCTGATGGCTGTGGCCTGCGAAAAGGCTGCGGATCTGCCGCTTTACAGCGATGGTAAGGAGCCTGTGCTGACGGCATCTGCAACCGCCATTGCCCCTACGCCGGCCGATAGCAATAAGGTGGCCCTTACACTCTCCTGGACGAGTCCGGAGTATTCGACAGACTCCCTGAAGTACAAGTACATCGTTCAGGTCGACTCAGCCGGTCGCAATTTCTCCAAAGCCATATCCCGTGAAATGTCGGGCTCCCGCAGCCTTCAGATGACCGCAAAGGAGCTAAACACCATCATGCTCAACTATGGGTTCTTGTTCAACAAAGCCTATGACCTTGACATGCGCGTGATCTCCTCCTATGCCAACAACAATGAAAAGCGACTGTCTAACACCGTCCGCATAAGGGCGACCACCTACAAAGTGCCCCCTAAAGTGGCGCTTCCCACTTCGGGTAAGCTCTTCATCGTAGGAGATGCCACGCAAGGCGGATGGAATAATCCGGTGCCGGTACCCTCCCAGGAATTGAACCGGATCGATGAGACGACTTTCGGTGGGATATTCCAGCTGAACGGAGGAAAACAATACCTCCTGCTGCCAAGCAATGGTGATTGGAGCAATAAGTATTCCGTGGCGAGCAATACCGTTCCTGGCCTTGCCGCCGGTGGCAATTTCGGATTCAACCTGTCTGATAATTTCCCCGGCCCAGCCAATAGCGGTTTGTACAAGATGCTCATGGACTTTCAGACCGGCATGTTCACGGTCACTGCTTTCACCCAGCAGCATGGTCTTCCTGACAATTTATTCATCGTAGGGGACGCCACACCGGGCAGTTGGAACAATCCCGTACCAGTTCCTTCACAAAGGTTCACCCGGGTCAATGCCACCCGATTCGAACTGACGCTGGCCCTGACGGCCGGAAAGAAATTCCTGTTCCTGCCAGAGAATGGCAACTGGGGCAAGAAATTCGGAGCAGCCGACGATCAGGCCCCCGGCATTAAAGGCGGCGGGGCGCTGAAGCCGGAAGGTTCCGATATGCCTTCTCCGGATGTCAGTGGAAATTATAAGATCACCGTAGACTTCATGAACAATACCTATTCGATCGTGAAGATCTGATGATGCCCCAAGATCGCTGAAGGAATACCGTCGGCAAAAAAAAGGATCCCGTTCTCATGAGCGGGATCCTTTTTCATTCAGACGATTGATTCGGGATGTCTATTGTTCAGTCATATGTGCCCTGTTTGAAAGCACAGCTTTGCCACGGATGATGGAGAACGTATCAGAACAGTATCCTGCACACGCATGATACTGAGCCTTTATCCTTTGGCTGTCGAGCCTTATTCAGAAAAAATCCCGTTCACAGGAACAGGATTCTTCGGGATTCAATCAAATCGATTTAATATGACAATTCACCAGTTGTGTTGGTGTTCTTTTATCAATCGTTCGTTCGGCGCATCCGGCGCTTTGTCCTTCCAGTCTGGCTCGTATCTCACGAACCATGACAACCAAAGACTTCTGGAGAGCCTCATGATCAATGGCTGCAGCAATAAAAGCGTCACTGCATTGACACCCATCCACCAGAAAAATCGTGTATCGTCAAGGGAAAATCCGATCAACACCCACCAGGCAATGAAAGACGCCACACTGAAAGCCACGGTGAGTGCATAGCTGACATATCCTGTGCCATAATAAAATCCTGTTTCGATCTCTGTCAGTTGTCCGCAAGTTGGGCATGCTTCATTCATGAGCACGATCTTTCCCAGATTGTAGGGGTTTTTTTCCTTGAACATTCGGCCCGTCCGACAACGAGGGCAACGGTTGCCGAGCACGCTGAGCAGATAGCTGGGTTTTGGCGATGGCATGTACTGAATTTGATTCATGCAAAGGTATCCTTTCCGATACATGCATTGTGTGATTTCTATCACCGGTTACAAGGCTCGCAGTACCATCTCCATTTGCATGCTCCTGGATCCCTTTACAAGGATCAGGGCCTCTGTCAGGGGATGTTTTACAAGCCATTCTGCCGCAGCGGCGGCATTCGGAAAGTACAGGTAAGCATGTGCTACATGGCTGAAATCACCACCGACAAGTATCACAAGATGCCAGGGATTTGTCTGCAGCAAGGATATGATTTCGGCGTGTTCGGCAATGCTTTCACTGCCCAGTTCCATCATTCCGCCGATGAGGATGACTTTCTTGTCATGCGGCTGCCGTATCAGGTTTTCGATGGCGGCGCGCATGCTTGTCGGATTGGCGTTGTATGCATCGAGGATGATGCGGTTGCTGTTGCGTACCACCATCTGCGAACGGCTATTGGATGGTTGATATGCGTTGATGGCTGCAGCGATTGCCGCATCCGGGACTTTGAAATGCCGCCCGATCGTTGCGGCGACCAGTACATTCGCCAAATTGTAATCACCCACAAGTTGTGTTTCAATAGCGGTTGCGTCGTCCTGATCGAGGGCAACTGTCAGAAACGGTTCGCTGTACAACACCCTCCCCGTGACATCGGCATCTGCTGAGCCATAGGTGACGATGTGTGGAATCCCACGACTCATTTCAAGTAGATAGTCGAGGTCACGCATCACGAAAGCGGTGCCGTCATGAACCCGGAGATGGTCAAATAGTTCACCTTTGCCTTTCCGCACCCCTTCGACTCCACCGAAGCCCTCGAGGTGGGCCTTTCCGCAATTGGTGATGATGCCGTGGGTGGGCATCACATAGCTGCAGTATCCCTTGATTTCCTGCTGATGATTTGCACCCATCTCTATCACGGCTATCGCGGTGTCTTCGGGCATGTCCAATAATGTTAGCGGAATGCCGATATGGTTGTTCAGGTTCCCTTTTGTGGTATGCGTCTGGTATCGCGTGGATAATACCGCGTGTATAAGCTCCTTGGTCGTGGTCTTCCCGTTGCTGCCGGTGATGGCGATGACGGGGATATCGAACTGTTTTCTATGGTGCAGGGCGAGTGCCTGTAGGGTCGCGAGTGCGTTTTCGACGATCACGACGCGGTCGTCAGTGATGCCACGGTCTTCGTCCATTACGACACAGGCGGCATTGACATCCAGGGCAGCCTGTGCGAAATCATTCCCATTGAACCGTTCGCCTTTAAGTGCAAAGAACATTTCTCCGGATGATATCTTCCTGGAGTCTGTTTGTATCTTCCGATGACGGAGGTATATCCTGTATAGTTTTTCGATGACCATGGTGCAAAGTTAGGCATAAACAAAAAGCCCCTCCGGTAGGGAGAGGCTTTCGCTAATGAAATTAGTATGAATTACTTGCGGGTATTCTGTCGAGACTTTCCAAAATGGTTGCCGTTCCGGAATCCATTTCCTTCTTGGCTGCCCACACGATCCATGGCACAGCGGAAACCGATGGTGGAACTGGATTGTTCTTCTTCCATATAGCGTCTGGTACCCGGACCGAGCCAATAGGGGCGGTCATTCCAGCTACCCCCTTTGAAGACGCGGGATCTGTCGCTTATGAGCGTGGTCTTGCCATAACCATATTGAGCCTTCGACGTGGAGTCACCATCCTTGAAGTTGATCACGTTTCCGCGCTGATAGTTCCGGCGGTTTTTGCTTTCTTCGTCTGTGACCGTGACGTATTTCACCCTTCCAAGGCTGTCGCGCTGGGGTTGGCCATTCGCGTCAAGGTCGAGTTTTTTGAATTCGTTACCGCGGAAAGGGTTCAAGTCATCGACATCCATATTGGAAAGCGGACGATAGACGTCAGCTACCCACTCATTGACATTACCTGACATGTTGAACAATCCGAATCCATTTGGATAGAACGCTTCAATCATGGCCGGTCCAGATGCATTATCATTCAGACCGCCAGCGACACCCATGTAATCACCACTACCGCGTTTGAAGTTCGCCATGAACTTTCCCTGCCAGCTTCCGCTGCGGGAATCACGCAGTCCGTTCACGTTTTGCGACCATGAATATACCTGTTTGTTCATGATCAATTCCTCCCCGCGGCCTTGGTCTTTGGTCTTTTTGCGGGGGTTCTGGGTGATGAGTCCGAGTGCGGCATATTCCCACTCCGCTTCCGTAGGAAGACGATATTCAGGAAGCAGTATGCCGTCTTCGAATTTTACGAAATTCCTAGGTTTGCCGTTCGCATCCACCAGCGGATTGCTCTTGGAGTTGGGTTTGCCGGGCATGGGAGAATAGAGCCCCATCAGGTAGGATTTGGTCGTGAAGGTTTCTTCTCCCTGGCCCTGGATCGTCTTAAGCTGATTCTTGTTGATATAGCCCTTTTGGACGAGGATCAGTTCGTTCACCCTTGAACTCCTCCAGATGCAGAAGTCGTTCGCCTGTTTCCAGGATACGCCGACCACGGGGTATTCATTGTAAGATGGGTGGCGGAAATAATACTCCACGAGGGGCTCGAATGCCGCCAGCTCGCTGCGCCATACCAATGTGTCGGGCTTTGCGCCATCCACGACTTTGCTGTATTGTGGATCATCGAAGGTATTCTCCACCCAATAGAGATATTCCCTGTAGTGTACGTTGGCGACCTCGGTACGATCGATGTAGAAAGAGGAGACAGTCAGCCTGCGCGGGACATTGTTCCAATCACCCATCACGTCCTCTTCAGTAGCACCCATGGTAAAGGTACCGCCCTGGACAAAAACCAGTCCCGGACCAATGTTCTGTTCCTTTTCCTTTGGCACGCTGAAGCCTGCCATATTCTTGTCATTGTAATTCCATCCGGTGACGGAGGACTTCTCATACTTCTTGCCAAAAGGTCCGCCGTTCTTGCAGGAAACGAAGACCGAAGTGACCGCAAGAACGAGAAAAAGGCTTTTCAGGTTCGGAAATTGCATGTTGCTGGATTTGTGCTATGAATTGAACGGATATTAAACTCAAAAAGTATACCAATATCCGGCTACTGCAAGATATCGTTTGGCGAATTTAGGTCATTCAAAAGAATCAACCATGCTTTTCAAGCCTCAAATATGTTTATGATTCGCTAAATTTGACCGACTCCTCCCGAATGACAAGATTCCCGGCTTTCGTGATGTGCATGCTCCTTTCTTTGGTTTCCAGGGGGCAGCGGACCTATACCGATCTTTCGGTGCTGGCGACGGGTGACTGGTATCAGGTAGCCGTCAC
>CAJBPC010000731.1 GCA_903957405.1 uncultured bacterium
GACACCGCCACAAACAAGCCATTGCCGTAGGCAACGCCATACCAATTACTAGTCACCGCAGCCGCCTTGGCCGTCCAGGTGGTCCCATTCGTGCTCGTCATCACCCGGTTCGTGCCGTTAGATGACACCGCGACAAACAATCCATTACCGTAGGTGACGCTTTGCCAAGGATTACTCTCCGCAGCACTCCTCGACATCCACGTGGTCCCATTCGTGCTCGTCATCACCTGGTTCGTGCCGTTAGATGACACCGCGACAAACAATCCATTACCGTAGGTGACGCTGGTCCAGTTATTATCCGCCGCGGACGTCTGCGACGTCCAGTCGGTCCCATTCGGGCTCGTCATGACCCGGTTACCAGCAGCAGAACCATTCCACGCAACCGCTACAAACAAACCATTGCCGTAAGTGACACTGGACCAATCATAAGCCTTCGCAGCCGTCTGCGACGTCCACGAGGACCCATTCGAACTTGTCATGACCGAACCATTGCCCGCCACCGCCACAAACACCCCGTTGCCGTAGGTGACGCCACCCCAGTTATTACTACCACCTCCTGACCTCGACGTCCACGTGGTCCCATCCGGACTTGTCATGACCGAACCATTGTTCGCCACCGCCACGAACAAACCATTACCGTAGGTGACGCTGGTCCAAGTATTATCGCCCGTAGAATTCCTTGACGTCCAGCTGATCCCATCAGAGCTCGTCATCACCTTGCTGCCTTGGCCACTCCACGGGGTCGCCACAAACAACCCATTACCGTAGGTGACGCTGCGCCAGTTATTCGTCCCCGCATGGGCCCTCGATGTCCAGTTGATACCACCCGATTGGCCATTACGCGGAGTAACGGAAACAGCTGAAGAGGCCGTTCCGCTGCCAGCACTGTTGACCGCCCTCACTTTCACATCATAGGCCGTGCAACTACTGGTAAGGCCGGTAATGGTGAAGGTTCTATCGGTGCGTGCAGGCTCTAACGCCGTCCAGCTGCTACCATTATTCGTGGAATACTCGTAATTCGTGATCGTAGCACCCCCATTACTGGAAGGGACCGTGAAGGAAATATGCGCTGAATTCACACCACCTGTGGCTGTTACGGAAGTTGGCGCATTGGGAGGGGTTTGAGCCCTTGCCTGCATGATCATTCCGGATGATGCGATCAGCAATGCCATCAGCAGTTGGAAAATGGGCTGCCTGGGCGTGCGCATGGAGCGATTTCTTACGGTTTTTTGCGACTTATTCATCATTTCGTGGGTATTGGGGCAATGTTTATGGGTACCGAAGTATGTGTTGTTCTTTTATGAAGCGGGGCAATCAGGTCTTCCATCAGATCAGCGCACTAAAGTGCACGTAAGTGGGTTGAGGATCAAAAAGCCCGTCGAAATGTTGTAAACATAGCTTTGAACCATATCCCAAAACCTCAATTAACAAAATGGGATATCCTATTTTGAAGAAATAGGATAAGAAATTGTTTCTTTGCCACCAATTTCTGGGATCCGTCCTGCACTCTTGGCTGTGTCATATACTTTGTGATACTCTGTTCAAAGAAGCGGCTTGTATGATGCAGGTACACCAGACCGGTGGCCAAAGGTTGGCCCACAGCATGAATTTTTAGCCTTGCAAGACATTAATCACTTGATGTAAGATGGTCCTATTTCTCTCATTGTCGAGTATAGTACTGGCCTTGATCATGTTGCGGTATAATTGGAAGATCAATCGCAATGCCCTCTTCCTGTCGCTGCTGATCATATTGATCGCGTCCGCCCAGACACGACATTACCTGATGCTGCATTCCACCGATCCTTTCTGGCTGGCAATGCTGATCAACAACCCGACCGCGCTCTGGAGCATGACCGGCGCCTGCCTCTTTTTTTATGTAAGAAGCGTGTTGACGGACAGGATGGTCTTCCGGAAATCGGATCTGCTGCATACCATCCCCTTCTGGTTTAATTTGGTCGGAACCCTGCCCTACATTTTCACCCCGTTCTCTTACAAGATAGAGGTGGCGAACTTGTTCATCCATAATATGGAGGCCGCAAAGGAGGTCCGCTTCAATTGGCTGCTCAACAATGAATGGAACCTCTTGTCACGCCATGCGATCCAGATTGCCTATGCGATTGCCTGCCTTTGGATGCTGGCCAGCTTCTGGCGGCGCCGAAGGCTCGACCCCAACAGGCCCATGGTGCAAGATGGTATGATCTATAAATGGCTGCTGGCCGTATCCGTCTTCGTGTTACTGACGGGCCTTTACTATTTCTTAGGCAACTACTTCTATTTCAGAAGCCCGTCATTGGAACGGGAAATGGTATCGCACTACCGCGAGCTATATATCAGCGGGGGATTGCTGACCTGCATCCCCTCCCTTGTGCTGGCATTCCCGGAGCTCCTCTATGGCATTCCCCGGAGTCGGGACGCCAGGAATAGACTCCACACCCTGTCCGTATCCCTGGCACATGATCCGGAGACGGTCTCCGGGACGTCGCCTGCTTCACCGGATGCATCGACCGATACCCCTGATCTTCCGATGGCTGCGGAAGAGGACCCCTTCGGGAAACTGGGGCGCCGGGTGTTGAACTTCATGGAGCGCGAAAAACCATATCTGAATCCGAACTTTTCCATGGATGATCTGGCGGAGATGCTCGCCGTACCAAAGCACCATTTGTACTATTGCTTCAAAAACATCCTGAAAACAAAATTTGTGAACCTGCGAAATGATTATCGGGTCAAGGAGGTGAAAAGACGCCTGCTCGAGGGAGACGTCAAAGAAACGACGCTGGCCGCCATAGGCAGCGAATGCGGATTCGCCTCTCAATCCGCATTCTACCGGATCTTCACGGAACAGGAAGGATGCTCTCCGGGAGAGTACATAAAAAAGGACGCTCCCTCGGCGGGGTAGAACCTCTGAAAAAGCTTAAAATCATGATAGAATAGCCTGACTTGGGCTGAGGATGTAATGATGACCAGTATTTACGGGATAGGGAGGGATGTAGTTTAATTATTCAAACAGAAGCAGGATAAAGGTATCAGATCATGATTTGTCATCCTAACCGCAGCGAAGGATCAACCTACTTACAATGTCAACCAACCTGCTTGCCATATCATCCAACCTATTTACAGTGTCATCCTAAGCGCAAAAGGGCAACAGCAAAAATCCAGGTCCTTCGCTTCGCTCAAGATGACGGTGTATAGTGGTTGAGTTGCGGCGAAGTGAAGCAAGAACATTTTTCAAGCTGCACCCAATCTCTTTCCAAAGGTTAAACCTCTTTGCATGGTCATCCTGAGCGAAGCGAAGGAACAACCACCGGAACTGTCATCCTGAGCGAAGCGAAGGAACTTGC
>CAJBPC010000732.1 GCA_903957405.1 uncultured bacterium
GTCGTTATTCACCAAAGTAGACCCATCAACAGCTTTGCGTTCTTCATCCGAACGCAAATCAATATGAATCTCAGAACAGGGGCCACATGGGCCAGTATCTCCCATCTCCCAAAAATTATCTTTCTTATTCCCAAAAACAATTTGCGAATCAGGCAGGAATTTCTTCCACTTGGCCAACGCCAGCGTGGATGCCGGAATATTCTCAGAAGCATCCCCTTCAAAAACAGTCGCATAGAGCCGATCCTCAGGTATGCCGTATACTTTGGTCAGTAATTCCCAACTCCATTCGATCGCTTCATCCTTGAAATAGTCACCGATGCTCCAGTTGCCGAGCATCTCGAACATGGTATGATGGTACGTATCCACTCCGACCTCTTCCAGGTCGTTGTGCTTGCCACTTACACGAAGACATTTCTGGGTATCAGCAATGCGCTTGTAAGGAGCGGGCTTATTGCCAAGAAAAAAATCCTTGAACTGGTTCATTCCCGCGTTTGTAAATAGCAATGTAGGATCGTTTTTCACTACAATGGGCGCAGATGTAACGATATGATGTCCCTTAGATGCGAAAAAATCTAAAAACCTCTGTCTGATGTCTGCGGAATTAATCACCTTGAGTGTGTTTAAAAATTGGGTCGGTTTTTGCTGAGATGCATATATTTGTCGAACTATAAAATACAAAATTAAGCCATTTCACGTTTCTGTCTTGGCAGAAATGATGTGTATTGGCAAGCCATTTTAACCGAACATGAAGAAGGTCAAGTATTACTACAACACGAATACCCTCCGGTACGAGAAACTGATCGTCCCACTGCGGGTCATTTTGTTGCGTGTACTTGGATTCTTAGCGACAGCCATCGTCACGGGCATGATCATCGTAGCATTCGCTTTTCGATTTCTGGATTCACCCAAAGAAAAAATCCTTCGGGTTCAATACGAGCGCTCACAGCAAGACTTTGAAATGCTGGGACAAAAAATCATTGGCGTCGAGCAACGGTTGCGGGAATTGGAAAAACGGGATAACGATGTTTATCGTACCATCTTCGAAGCGAATCCAGTACCTGACAGCGCCAGGGCAAAACAGATAGAAATGGAGGAGGAGATAAAAATGGTCTCCTCTATGGATGAAAATCAACTCGCCCTTTCTCTTTCATCGACGCTTACGAATATCGTCAATCGAATGGGTTTTCAAGAGAAATCATATGCTGAAATCGGAGAGATGATCAAAGACAAGGAGAAGCTGCTTGCATCCACACCTGCCATCCAACCGGTTAACAACAAGGACATGAATCGCATCGCATCCGGATTCGGATACAGGATCGACCCCGTGTACAAGACTGTCAAGTTTCATGCAGGCCTTGATTTTGCTGCGCCACAGGGCACTCCCATTTACGCCACGGCAGACGGCCGTGTGACTACATCCGGAAATGCAGGCAATGGTTTCGGAAACCATGTGGTCCTGAGACACGGATTCGGATATGAAACGCTCTACGGTCACATGGTGAGGGTGAAATCTCGGGTAGGTCAAACAGTGAAAAGGGGTGAAGTCATTGGTTGGGTGGGAAGCACCGGCAAATCCACCGGGCCTCACTTGCATTACGAAGTGCACAAAAATGGAAAACAAATCGATCCCATTTATTTCTTCTATAACGACCTCAGTCCAGAACAATACCAGCAGATCCTGAAGATCGCAGCATCCGGAAATCAATCTTTCGACTGATCGTGTTCTTTGCTATGGCGATGACAAACACACCATGTTGATAAATTCCAGGATGTACATCAGTCGCATTTCCTAACTTGCCTGCCATGCTTACACAGCTGGACCTTTTCGGTGAACCAAGACAGCCGGAGAAAACTTCCGAAGCGAAAACTGCTGTCGGTCATGAACCCCCTGCAATACATACAACCATTCATGTCCAAACGCCTGCCGAATTGCCCATTCCGTTCCCACTAGAAATGCCTGAGTCGGATGCTGCAATAAAATCGAGTTCGGAAATTGGGGTGAAGAAATCAGGCAGGGGTCGAAAATCGATTCGTGAGATGAATCTTGAAGCCGCAAGGATCGAGATCCCGCCAGACGACCTCCTGTTCTCCAAACAGTATTATTCCATCGGAGAAGTGGCAACCATGTTCTCCGTGAATGCATCCCTACTCCGCTATTGGGAATCAGAATTCGATGTTTTCAAACTTAGGAAAAACAAGAAGGGTGACCGCTTCTTCAGGCCGGATGACATCAAAAACCTGCAACTCATCCACCACCTGCTTCGTGAACGAAAGTACACCATCGAAGGCGCCCGTGAATTCTTGAGGAATTCAAAAAAATCAAAGGAAAAGTTTGAAGCGATAGAAACGCTTCGAAAAATCCGCTCATTCCTTTCAGAAATGAAAGCGGGCCTCTCCACACAGGGAGATTCGGAATGACCTCACTTTTGCACGCCATGTGCTACAATCATTTTTGGATTTATGATGACACTCATGGATTGCTGAACTTTGTCATACCCCCTACTCTGGCCTTTTAAGTTTCACCAGTTTTTCTGCTCCTGCAATCGATACTTCCAGTTCTTCCATTAGGCGGATGACCTTGATGTTGACCTCCTGCTTTAACATGCTGAATTCCTCAATGCTTATCAATTCCGTGAAATATTCGCATTGTATCAAGAACGAGTCAGGCATGATATCCGACATATATGCAGTCTTCTGGACGACGACAGGGATTTCCAAAATCCTGTAGATGCCGTCGAGCAGATCCTGCAACTTCGCAGACCCAGTTCGAAGGTCAATCTCAAGTTTCATTTCCGCCCTTCGCTGAGACCTTCGGGTAAGGTTGTCGACAACACTGTCGACCATTTGCTTGTTCGGCATGGTGACGTATGTCTTCTCCGGTGTCCGGATACGGGTGCTCCGCAGCCCGATGCGTTCAACCGTTCCGGTGATATTTCCCACTTTTAATAAGTCGCCGGTCATGAATGGCTTGTCAAAAAAGATTATGAAAGAAGCAATGAGGTTCTCAAGACTTTCACGTGCTGCAAGAGCAATAGCGGCACCAATGAGGCTAAGACCAGCCAATATCTTGGTGATGTCCTGGTTGAAAGCGAAACGAAGGATCGCCAAAAAACCGATGATCATGAATACGACCTTCAGGAAATCCTTGAAGAATAAAACCAGCTGGTTGTCGCTCAGATCAGATGTCAGGTTGGCCTTCTTTTCCATCTCGATGGCGATATAATCTATACTGCGGAGCAACATTCGGAAAAATGAAAGGAGTACGAATGATATGGCA
>CAJBPC010000733.1 GCA_903957405.1 uncultured bacterium
GTTTATCTCGATGGCGATGATTTCTTCCGTTTCGGGGTTGAGGGCAAACTGGATGTTGCACCCCCCGGCGAAGTTACCCAGGTCGCGCATGATGGCGATTGAGGTGTTCCTCATCAGTTGGAACGCAGTATCGCTCAGTGTCATTGCCGGAGCTACGGTAATGGAGTCACCGGTGTGCACTCCCATTGGGTCGAAGTTTTCAACGGTACAGATGATGGCCACGTTGTCATTTGAATCACGCAAGAGTTCCAGCTCGAATTCCTTCCATCCCATGAGGGCTTTTTCCACCAGTACTTCATGTATGGGAGATGCCGTCAGTCCGCGGTTCAGTGCCTCATCGAGGTATTCCTTGTTGAGTACGAAACCGCCCCCCGTACCACCAAGGGTGAAGGATGGACGTATCACGAGCGGAAAGCCGATCTCCTGTGCGAATTCTTTGCCCTCCAGAAAGGAGTTCGCAGTTCTTGCCGGAGCCACTGGGACGCCCATTTGAATCATCCATTGGCGGAATTTCTCCCGATCCTCCGCCTTCTCAATAGCTTTTATGTCGACCCCGATGAGGCGAACATTGTATTTTTCCCAGATGCCGAGTTCTTCAGCCTCTTTGGCGAGGTTCAACGCCGTCTGGCCACCCATCGTCGGCAATACGGCATCGATATCATTCTCTTCAAGAATCTGTTCGATGCTTTCTACGTTCAATGGCAGCAGGTAGACCCTGTCTGCCATCATCGGGTCGGTCATGATGGTGGCAGGGTTGCTGTTGATCAGGATCACTTTTACGCCTTCTTCCCGTAGGCTTCGGGCGGCTTGGCTACCGGAATAGTCGAATTCGCAGGCCTGACCGATGATAATGGGTCCTGAACCGATGATGAGGACTGTGTCGATGGAGTGATCTTTGGGCATGAGCGTATACTTTAAGGACTTTTTAGATTTGTAAGGGCACAAAAAAACCCGGTATTCCCGGGTTGCAAAGGTAATTGCCGAAACGGATATATCAAGAAAACTAAGGGAATACTATATGGATCGACTTTATCCGGCACCCGGGACAAATGACTGGGCATGGATTGATGCACACTCGCTTTACAAGTGAATATCCTTATCATTCGAAGCATTTTTGGGCAACCCTTCCGATCGTTCCGTTGACCTTAAACAGCTTTTTCCCCTTCATCCTTCTTCCCGAACAGATCCTTGAAAATAGATTCCACATCGCCCATATTGTCCTTTAAGGCGTCACCGCCTTTTGTCTTCAGCTCCTCAAAATATTCCTTTGCCTTGTCTGCCAAACCCTCGGCTTCTTCTTTGAATGCATTTGCTTTGTCCTTGATGTCGGTCATCATCTTTTCTTTTTCTTCATCGCTCATATTGGCATATTTGTAGGCAGCCAGACCTGCCGCCGCACCCATCAGAAATGTCGCGATATGCTTCGAATTGACACTCATTTGTAAGGTTTTATTGGTTCACGCAAAGTAGCTTTGCATGATAAATTTACAGAAAAAATGAGGTTAAGGGATTGGCTTTCAGGCATATTATTATTCCTAATATCTTCATCTCCGAAGGCGCAGGTCATCTCATATGCGAAAGGATATTTTAGATATCCGCTGGCAATTCCCCCAAAACTCAATGCCAACTACGGCGAGATGCGTCCCAATCATTTTCATATGGGGCTGGATCTTTACACCCAAAAACGGGAAAACCTCCCGATCTACGCAGCTGCGGACGGATACGTTTCGCGGCTTAAGATAGAGCCGGGAGGATTCGGCCGGGCCATCTATCTCGATCATCCCAATGGTACGACGACTCTGTATGCACATATGAACGATTTCATGCCCGAGTTGGAGCGATACCTGAAGAAGCATCAATATGAGAAGGAAAGCTGGATGATGGATCTTCCTCTTCCGGTGGATGCCTTCCCGGTCAGGAAAGGGCAATTCATCGGCTATAGTGGCAATACCGGCGGCTCACAGGGACCGCATGTGCATTTCGAGATCAGGGAAACTGCGACTGAAAAATGCATTAATCCCCTGTTGTTCGGTTTTGACATCGCAGACAATGTTCCACCTGATCTTACGAAACTGGGAGTCTATGACCGGAACCGCAGTACGTATGAGCAATCCCCGTCCATCCATCCACTTTCAAAGAAAGGCACTTTCTACCAGCCGGCCGCAGTCATCCGTGTGAACACTGATCGTGTTGTGATTTCGCTGCAGGCCAGCGACCGTATGAGTGGTTTCGACAATCCCAACGGAATCTTCGGGGTGAAGCTCTTTGAAGGAGACCGTTTAATGGGCGGGTTCTCTCTGGACAGGATCGGTTATGATGAGACCAGGTATCTGAATGCCCATATCGACTATCGTTACAAACTCTCTGGTGGCTCATATTTGCAACATGTATTTCCGCTCCCCGGTGACATGCTGGGTATCTACCTCAACGAACGAGGAAAGGGCTCCATTCGGTTGACTGACTCCGCTGTCCGGCATTTCAGGCTGGAGGTATACGACCCATACGGCAATCGGTCAGAGGCAAGGTTCTCCCTGCAAAAAAAGGGGGGGCTCTCCATAGGCAAACAGGAGGATGGCGCATTGATGCGGGCAGGCGAGATCGGTGTGTACGAGACGGAGCAGCTGCAGGTCGTACTGCCAGAAAAAGGGCTTTATGATTCGGTTCATCTGACGCATGCAAGTCTCCCCGATATTGGCCCGATGGCCTTTTCTCCGAAGCATGAGGTGCACAGGTTCACCACGCCTGTGCATCAAAACTTTACCATTCGAATCAAGGCTGATAAGCCAGTGCCCTATACCATGCGCGACAGGATGCTGATCCGAAAGACATCAAACAACGACGCACAGGTACGAAAGGCCTCCTGGGAGCTGGGATGGTACGTTGCTGCATTCCGCGAATTCGGTGGATTCCAGCTGGTGTCAGATGATACGCCGCCGCAGATATCCTTCAATGGTTTGCTCGATGGAGGAA
>CAJBPC010000734.1 GCA_903957405.1 uncultured bacterium
ATAATCATAAAAAAGAAAAGATCTTCTAAAAGATATTGTCATATATATCAACAATGATGATCCTTACGACATATGGTGTAAAGAATTTATTCATCCTGATATATTCATTTCGGTAAATAATTAATTCTATTTTGATAAAAAACCGACAACAGTTCCTAAATTTTAATAAAAATAATATCTTTAAAGTTCGATCAATGGTTTATTCACCTAACTATTACAAACATGCGTATGAGAAAATTAATTGCAATGATGCTCGGGTTGTTCCTGATGGGAATGGCCCAGGCACAGGTGACCCGGATCATTTCGGGTAAGGTCACCGGGAATGACAACGTTCCCATCCCCGCTGCCACCGTGAAGGTGAAAGGCGGGACGCAGACTGCCATCACAGACAATGATGGTTTGTTCAGCATAACGGTCCCAAGCGGGCAGGTCGTATTGAGTATCACATCTACAGGTTACCTTGCTACTGATGTTTCTGTAGATGCGAATCAGAATTCGGCAAATATCCTGCTCAACATCGATAACCGCCAGATGAATGAAGTGGTGGTCACCGCGATGGGCCTTTCAAAGTCTAAGCGGACCCTCAGTTATGCCACACAGCAGGTCAGCACACAAACCTTTTCGAAGGCCCGTGAGCTGAACGTGGCGAACTCGCTTGCCGGTCGCGTGGCCAATCTGGATATAGCGCGCACGGCTTCTGGAGTGGGCAGTTCTTCGCGCATTGTGTTGCGCGGCGATCGATCCATCACTGGAAACAACCAGGCCCTCATCGTAGTAGATGGTGTGCCCATGGACAACTCCAATTTCAGTCCAGGCAATGCCAATGGTGGCCGTGATGGTGGGGATGGAATCTCCAGCATCAACCCCGACGACATCGAGTCCATCAACGTGCTTCGGGGCGCATCTGCCACTGCCCTGTATGGTTCACGTGCCGCGAACGGAGCCTTGATCATCACGACCAAGAAGGGTACACGCAAGGGTTTCGGTGTGTCACTCAACAGTTCCTACATTACCGAGAAGGCCATGATCCTTCAGAAATTCCAGAACGTTTACGGGCAAGGCAGTGCCGGCATCTATAACCGTGCATCAGAGTTCAGCTGGGGACCAAAGATGGAGGGCCAGCAAGTTGCCATGTGGGGACCTAAGCCCGACAATGTCGGAAAGACCTATGCCATGACCCCACAGCCGAACAATTACAGTGATTTCTATTCTACCGGCAACCAGCTATCGAATTCCGTAGCATTGTCAGGCGGAGGCGACAAGACGCAGACCTATTTCTCCTATACCAACGTGGGAGCAAAGGGCATCGTAGACAATAACACGATGAGGCGTAATATCCTGAACCTGCGCGTTTCAGGCGATATCAGTAAAAAGCTGAGCTACGACTCCAAAGTCACCTATCTTGACGAGGTCATCAATAACCGCCAGCAGACGGGCGAGGCCTTCGCCAACCTGCAGCGACATATCCTTCGCATTCCGAGGAATATTTCCCTGGATGCTGCAAGGGACTATGAATTCGTAAATCCGGCCACCGGGCAGCTGCGTCAGAATTACTGGAATCCCGGCTCCAATGGCGGTCAAAACCCCTACTGGATAAAAAATCGCGTGACTGCATTGGACAAGCGCAACCGCATCACGGCATTCACTTCACTCACCTATAAGGCAAACGACTGGCTGAGTTTTATGGCGCGGGGTGGCATAGATCAGTATAACGATGAGTTTGAAGGCAAATGGTACAATAACACCTATACCATTGCAGACAATGGAGACTACCAAACCCTTTTCCGCAAAGTACAAGAGACCAACTTCGACGGATTCGCATTCATCAAGAAGACCTTCGGTGACTTTGGCGTTGATGCCACCCTGGGCGGCAGCCGTCAAAAGTTTAATAGCTTGGCGCAATCCACTGCCACCGGTGGCCTGAACCGCGACAACCTCTTCATCCCATCCAACGCAAGAAGCCCACAGATCGGCAGAGGCCTGGTGGAGACAGAGAAGCAGGGTGTATTCGCAACGGCGGACTTCTCTTACAAGGATTTCCTCACGGTTTCAGCCTCTGCACGGAACGACTGGTCTTCCACGTTACCCAAAGAGAGCCGTTCCTATTTCTTTCCATCCGTGGGATTCTCCCTTATCCTGTCGAATGTGATGAAACTGCCTGAATTCGTCAGCTTTGCAAAGCTCCGCGGATCCTATGCAGCCACCGGCAATGATGCACGCCCTTATCTGCTGACGCAGACGTACACATTCTCAGCAGGTGGACCCAGCGGCTTCATCTCCCGTGATGGTGTGAAACCCTTCCCGAACCTCAAGCCAGAGTTGACCACATCGCTTGAATTAGGCACGGAAGTACGTATGTTCAACGGTCGGATAGGATTTGATTTCGGCTGGTACTCGAGTGACTCAAAAAACCAGTTGTTTTCAGTGGCGATCCCACCTGCTTCCGGATGGTCTTCCCAGTTCATCAATGCGGGACTTGTTCGTAACAAAGGCATTGAGCTGACACTGAACGCAGGGATTGTCCGCAACAAAGATTTCCGCTGGGATATCGATCTCAACTATGCCATCAACAGGAATCTGCTCGTAGAACTGACCCCGGATCTGAAACGCCTGGTACTCGCCGGTGACTTCATCAACGATGTGGTCATAGAAGAAGGCAAGCCACTTGGCCAATTGTACAGCCGCGGATATGAGCGCAACAGCAAGGGCGAGGTTCTGGTGGATGCCACAGGACTTCCCCGCATCACAGCAGGCAAGACCGTGTTCATGGGTAATTCGCGTCCGGACTGGACCGGTGGCCTCAACAACCGCATCAGCTACAAACAATTCAGCCTCAGCTTCCTGATCAGTGCTCGGATGGGCGGTTTTGTTTCCTCTTTCACCAATGCAGTTATTTTTGCTGACGGTGTCACGGAGCAGACCCTTTCAGGCCGCGACTCATATGTCTTCCCGGGTGTGACAGATGCCGGTGCAAAGAACACGGTAGCCACCACAGCTGAAAGATACTGGGTTAAGGTTGGAGGACGCAACACACCCGCAGGTGAAGTCTTCACCTACGATGCTTCCAATATACGCCTGCGCGAACTGGTACTGAGTTACAATCTGCCGAATACATTGATCAAGGGTCTGCCCTTCCAAAGCGCGTCCCTGTCAATGGTCGGTCGTAACCTGTTCTTCCTCATGAATAAAGCTGTTGGATTTGATCCCGAACTGACCGCCGGTGCCCAGAATACTACGGTGGGTCTGGAGTCTTTCTCCATGCCCAGCACCCGATCCCTCGGTGTCAACCTAAACATTGTATTCTAAAAAAAACAAGACATTCATATGAAAAAGAACAAAATAATTCATTTGCCCGTACTCCTCCTACTGGCGACATTCAGCATGTTCTCCTGTACGGATAAATTCGACGAATTGAATACGGACAAAACAAAACTCACAGAGCTGGATGCTGTGGGTGTGGGTAATGCTTTTGCCGCTGCCCAATATCGTTCTGTACAGGCATCCTGGCAAACTTTCCAGAGCCTGTTCGCTGATCTGCAGTCGCAATACTATGCCAACGTAGCCATCAACTTCCCGTCTGACCGGAACGTCATGGTGGGCTCCTGGCTGAATGGCGCGTGGAACGGATTCTACTCTTCCGCCATCCCCCCCATTCTGGGTGTATTGGAAAACACCAAACCGGGAGGATCTGCCGCCAATCCGGCCATTTACGCCATAGCAAACATCTGGAAAGTGCAGATGTACTTACCACGCACGGATTATTGGGGTCCGATCCCCTATTCAAAAGTGGGCAGCGGTGAGAAGATCGTTGAGTATGACGCACAGGATGCCATCTACAAGGACTTCTTTGCCTCACTAAAGCAGGCAACTGCTGATCTGCAGGCTTTCCGTGGAACGACCGTCTCCTTGGGAGCGAATGATCAGATATATGGAGGCAATGTGGACAAATGGATCCGTTTCGCTAACTCCATGCGCCTTCGCCTGGCATTGCGCGTCTCAGCCGTCGACCCCGCCCTGGCAAAGGCAGAAGCTGAGGCAGCCGTAGCTGGAGGTGTACTGGAGAATAACGTCGATGATGCATTACTCAAGGTGACAACAAACTCCCTGAACCCCATGTGCCAGGCAACGGCATGGAATGAGTTCCGCATGAGTGCGGCAATGGAGAGTGTTCTCAAGGGTTATAATGATCCCCGTATGAACAAGATGTACGCTCCGGTTCCAGGAACCTCCAACTACAAAGGTCTGCGCAATGGTTATTCGCAGGTGCAGCTTGGACTTTCTGAGAACGCAGCCGGCAACAACTCCAATGTTTCGACGACTTACCTTCCGGATAATCAGTTCGCCACACCTTTTCTGGTCATGTACGCAGCGGAGTCCTGGTTCCTCCGGGCAGAAGGTGCACTCAACGGATGGAACATGGGAAGCCTGACAGCTAAGGACTACTACGAACGCGGTATACGCACTTCCATGGCATCATGGGCCTTCTCCGGAGCTGCCGTGGATGCTTATATTGCCGGGACCGGTACGCCCATCGCGCTCAACGACGTGGTGAAAACCCCGGCATTGTCTGATATCCCCGTAGCATTTGCCGCCACGCCGATCAAACAGCGTGAGCAGATCCTCACACAAAAATGGCTGGCTAACTGGCCCAATGGTCACGAAGCATGGGCGGAATACCGCCGCACCGGTTTCCCTAAACTTTATCCGCGTATCAACACGGAGAACACGGAAGTGCCGGCTGACGGCGTGGTGCGCAGGACGCCTTATGTGTCCGGAGAGATCGCCACGAACCCGAAAGGCGTGCAGTCCGGTGTGTCAAAACTGGGCGGTGCTGACCTTTCCAATACCCGCCTCTGGTGGAATAAATGATTTCGAGCAGATACCGTTCAAAAAAACCCCCGGAATTTCCGGGGGTTTTTTATGTTATTCCGTAAATTGACTGAGCGCTTTTCCCTTTACACCGAATACGATCATCATATGCTAATCCGGATCACGATTCTGAGCCTTGGCATCCTTCTGAATGCCTGTAATAAACCCAAGAATGCCTTCACAGAAGTACCGGCAAGCAAAACAGGCATCGACTTCAATAACTTCCTGGAAGAATCAGATGAATTGAATGTACTCAATTACACCTATTTCTATAACGGAGGTGGGGTGGCAACGGGCGACCTCAACAACGACGGAATGCCCGATATCGTTTTCACCGGTAATATGGTCCGGAACAAACTCTATATCAACAAGGGGAATATGAAGTTCGAAGACTTCACCACAACCTCCGGAATAGCCGATAAGCAGGGTTGGTGTACCGGTGTCACACTGGTCGATATAAATGCCGATGGATGGCTTGACATCTATATCTGCCGGTCTGCAGATGCAAACCCGGATAGAAGATCAAACCTGCTGTTCATCAACAATAAAAACCTCACATTTTCAGAACAAGCCAATGCCTACGGACTGGCTGATCAGGGATATTCCACACAGTCAGCATTCTTCGACTATGACCGCGACGGAGACCTCGATGCCGTGATCATCAACCACTCCCTCAAAAAATTCACCACCGGCGTCTCTGACAACCCCGGATTAAGGCAGGAGGAAAATCCCTTTTTCGCCAGCAAACTCTACCGCAACGACGGAGGCCGCTTCGTCGATGTCAGTAAGTCAGCAGGCATCACATCCAATGTCCTCAGCTTCGGCCTAGGCATCGTCGTGAGTGACTTTAACAACGACAGTTGGCCAGACTTCTTCATCAGCAATGATTTCAATGAACCCGACTATATGTTCATCAACCGGCAGGATGGCACCTTCAGCGAAGAGGCCCCTACCCGACTCACCCAGCACTCGCTTTACTCCATGGGCGCTGACGCGGCAGACATAGACCATGACGGACTGTCTGATCTCATCACTCTCGATATGCTCCCGGAAAACAATTTCGACCAGAAAATGCATTCCGGAGCAGAGAATTTCGAAAAATTCCGTTACCTGTTCTCCAAAGGTTTTCACAACCAGTACAG
>CAJBPC010000735.1 GCA_903957405.1 uncultured bacterium
CCCCGTCAATATCACATTTGTCGGTGGCCGTGTGAATCCGCCTTCCGTATCCGACAACCAGGGCAACAGCCAGTGGCGGAAACTATATGTCGAACCTGCCGTCAATTATCGGCGCAATTTCGGAAAGCATAATGTATCCGGACTGGTACTGGGTAACGCACAACGCTACACGGCCAATGGTCAGGCGTTCGGAATACCTTCCGGACTGATGGGGCTTGTCGGCAGGACGACCTATAACTTCGACCAGCGCTACCTGGTGGAGTTCAACCTCGGTATCAACGGAACGGAGAACTTCGCACCTGGCAACAGGTTTGGTGTCTTCCCGGCCGTTTCCGCCGGATGGATCATCGCCAACGAACCCTGGTTCCCGAAAAACAGCATACTGACCTGGGCCAAGATCCGCGGTTCATATGGAGAAGTCGGTAACGACCAGATCGGTGGCCGGAGATTCCTCTACCTGCCGAATACATGGACCGTGAGTGCGCCGGGCTCCAACTGGGGAAGTGCCAACGGGTCTTCCACCAATCCCAATATCCCCGGTGCGACGGAATCCGCACTCGGTAACCCCGCCGTCACCTGGGAGCGTGCCAAGAAGCGAAATGTGACCCTCGACCTTAAATTCCTGGAAGATAAACTGAGCCTCTCTACCTCCTTTTTCGATGAGAACCGCGAGGACATCCTCGTGACCTCGCAACTGGCACCCACCACTTACGGCGTGGCCACCAACTCTCAGCCGCCGATCAACGTCGGAAAGGTCAATAACAAAGGCTTCGAGGTAGAGGCAGCCTGGGACCATACCATCGGAAAAGTTGATTATTTCGTCAGGGCCAATTATTCCTTCGCCCGCAACAAGATCGTGTATCGTGCGGAGGTGCCGATGCTCTACCCCTGGCTGATGACCACCGGGTATTCGATCGGTCAATACAAGGGATTGCTCACCGACGGGTTTTATAATAATTCTGAACAACTCAACAACAGACCGTTCAATAAATTCGGCAACAATGCCAGGCTCGGGGATATCGTATTCAGGGATGTGAATGCAGATGGGTTCATCGACCAGAACGACCTTGTGCCGATAGGATACGCCAACCTCCCACAAGTGGCCTACAACTTCACCGTGGGATTCGCATGGAAGGGATTTGATGTGTCGGCCCTCATCATCGGCTCGGCCAAAGGTTCGTTCCCGCAGTCGGGGTACATCCTCAGCACGCCCTTTGCCAAAAACGTAGGACAGGTGCTGGAGTATGCCTACGATGGACGCTGGACACCTGAAAAGGCCGCCAAGGGCGCTCCGGTCTATTATCCTGCCATCTCACTCGGCGGCGTGGGTGCGCCGAACAACGGGCAGCTAAGCGACTTCTGGCTCAGGCCGAATGATTTCACCCGCCTCAAGAACCTGGAGCTGGCCTATACCATTTCAGGACGCGCAGGCTTCATGAAGCGGGCAAATATCCGGGCCTTCCGCCTTTATGCCAACGGAAACAACCTCGCTACATGGGGCTCCAAGCTGATCGACGGCATCGATCCAGAGCAGGCCGATACAGGCAAGAACAGGGACGGATATCTGTTCCCGCTCACCAAAACCTACAACTTAGGCGTCAACATTCAGTTCTAAAAAGATAAAAACATCCAGACCATGAGGAATATATTTCTAACCATCGCCGCGATCGCATCCATGATCGTGATGCAATCCTGCATGAAGGACTTCCTGCAGATGCCGACTTCCAGCGCCTCTACGGTGGACTCAGTCTTCTCCACGAAGATCAAGGCGCAGGGGGCCATCTCCAATGCCTATCGCCGAACCATGCCACAAGGGCTTCCATGGGCCAATACATGGAATGGAATGATCCATGAGAACCTCTCCGGCGCACTCAGCGTGGGCTTCAGCTGGACACTCTCCCGGGGCATCATTCTGAATGGCATGAATGCCAACGGCATCATCACCGACATGGATGGCTACAACGCCAACTTCGCACCGATCCGTCAGTGTTATCAGGTGATCCAGAACATCGACAAGGTCAAAGACATGACAGATGAGGAAAAAGGACAAACGAAAGGGGAGATGCGTGCGCTGATCGCCTATCGCTACTCGCAGATGATGATCATGTATGGTGGCGTGCCCATCGTATCGCGCGTCTTCGAAGGCAATGAAGAAGCCGAGATGGCGCTCCCCCGCGCACCGGTCAGGGCTGTGCTCGACAGCATCGTCAAATGGAGCGATGAAGCCATCAAATTGCTGCCATCCGTTTGGCCGGAGCCGTTTCGCGGACGCATGACGAAATCTGCTGCCATGGCCATAAAGGCAAAAGCCCTGTTGTATGCAGCACGTCCTTTGTTCAACTCCGCCACTCCATATCTTGATTTCGGAGCCAATAACAAACTGATCAGCCTGGGCAGCTACAATGCTGAATTATGGAGCCAGGCGGCAGCTGCTGCGGAAGCCCTCATCACCGAGGCTGAAACGAATGGCAACCACCGGATCATCAATACCGGTAATCCTTTGGATGATTACGGCAACGCCACATCCCTCCCCTCCAACCCGGAAGTGATTCTTGCCTATAAATTCATCAACACTTCTGGAGCCACCGACAACTGGGGTGAGCTGCCTATGAACGCCTTCTACAATTCCCGCTACTGGCAAGGACAGGGTAATGTGCTCATGAGCCACCAGGCGGAGCAGTACTACAAGCAGGATGGTACCGATCAGGTATGGCCGGCTACCGGAGTGTTCAGGCCTTTCACAGAGTATACCCAAAAGGTCAACCAGATGGAAGCACGCTTCAAGGCCAGCTTCCAGGCCTGGGAGATGGACGCATGGACGAATCCCGGAGATCCCAACTGGAGGAATAACAGCACCTTCGGCAGCGGACCCGGCTACGGTGTCGCAAGAAATGCCAAATTCTATTACAAAGCAGGAGGCCGCCGCTGGTTTGAGTTCCCGATATTCCGCCTTGCCGCAGCATACCTGACGGCGGCAGAGGCGCTGAATGAAGCGGGACAGGCTACACCGGCCCTCGCCAGGTTGAATGTGATCCGCCGCAGGGCCGGACTTCCCAATGTGACGGAGACCGACAAAGTGAAGCTTCGCGCAATCATCCAGCGCGAATGGCATATCGAGATGTTCAGCGAGAACACCCGCCTCTATGACCTGAAACACTGGAAGCATCCCGATATGGGCAACGGCATCATCGGTGGCAATATCCGTTCCTTCGCTTTCAACGACCTGACGAATGTCAAGCTGACAGCCAACACCAACTATACGAACAGAGTGGTCTACATAGGATACTGGGCCCCGAGCCAGTTCCTGAATCCCTTCCCGCAGAGTGAAGTGAACAAAGGCTATCTCGTGCAGAATCCAGGATATTGAATCCACACTGACCGATCAATTTGATTGACCATTAACCTGAAAAAAATGAATCCATATAAATCTACGCTGCTGGCGATGACGGTCTTTGCCGGTTTCGCACTACAGCCCCCAGGGACCGCTCAGGCGCAGGAAAAGAAAGATTCCGTTGCAACGGCGCAGGGTAATGCGGCGGGACTTGAAACCGGTGTTTTCTTCTCCGTTCCATCCGCCAGATCGATCATGCCGCCGGCCACCATCGGCACGGCAACGCTGCTGAAGACGCCTGTCGCCAACCTGACCAACACGCTCTACGGGCAATTGCAGGGATTAGTGGTGCGGCAGGGTTCCGGAGAACCCGGGTATGACAATGCCGGACTTTCCATTCGCGGAAGGGGCACATACGACGTGTCAGGACCGATCTACTACGTCGACGGATTCCAGGTGACGCAGGGGTACTTCTCCTATCTCTCACCGGAAGAAATCCAGAGCATCACAGTCCTCAAGGATCCCGTTTCACTGTCGACCTTCGGCATGCGCGGCGCCAATGGCGTCATCTGGGTCATCACCCGGCGCGGAGAGGTGACCAAGCAAAAAGTCAAATTCAACTATGTCACCGGATGGCAGCAGCCGATCGTGCTGAACAAGCCTCTTCGTTCCTACGACTACGCCCGCCTCTATAACCAGGCCTCCAGCAACGACCTGTTCCGCTTGAATGGCAACCAGTACGCCTGGACACCCACTTACAGCGACGCACAAGTCGAGGGTTTCCGCAAAGGCACGGGCACAGATGTCGACTGGTTCGGTGAAAACCTCCGGAAGAACGGGCGATACACCAATGCCAATGTCGTACTCAATGGCGGAGACCTCAGCACACGCTACGCCGTTGTACTCGATTACATGAAGCATGGCGGTCTGTACAACGTACCGACGAATGATAATACCTCCAATGCTCAGATCCAGCGATTCAACATCCGTACCAACCTTGACTTCAACTTCTTCAAGATCTTCGAAGCCAAAGTAGACCTCGGCGGACGCATTGAAGAGCGGCGCTACCCCAACTTCAACGGGCCGTCACTCTGGAACAACATGTCAAACTACCCATCACTCATCTATCCCGTGAAAGATGCGAGCGGATACTGGTCGGGTACGACACTCTTTCCGAACAATCCCGTCGCATCGCTGAATGCTTTGGGATGGACGTCCACGCAGGACCGGACAC
>CAJBPC010000736.1 GCA_903957405.1 uncultured bacterium
CAAAACATTTCAGACCGCAAGTCGACAAAACAACGCGTCAACTTCTAAACTGCCGTTGGCGGATGTCGTCATAGCACCGCAGAAAATCATCGATAGCCTCCGCAAAATCGGCGTGATCGTCATGCCGATCGAGCCGGGTCGAAACCATCTGCAGGTCAACTTCGTGAACTGCACCATGTCAGCCGACAGCGCAACTGCATTACTGAAACAACTCAGTGATCAACTGGTATGGCTGAGATTGAGCGGAACGAAACTGACAGACAAAGGACTCAGGAATCTTGCCGGATGTAAAAATCTAAAACGCCTGTTTTTAGACCACACTGACATCACGGATGCAGGTGTACTGCAACTGAACGGATTGAAGAACCTCGAGTTCCTCAATCTGACAGCAACGGCGGTATCTTCATCCGGACTGAAAAAACTCGACGGACTCGACAATCTGACTTCGCTCCATGTATTCGACACCGGTGTGAGGGCATCGGAACTTCCATCTTTACAAACGATATTCACCAAAGCGAATATTGACACCGGAGGGTATTCTTTGCCGATGTTGGAGTCTGACACCGCCATACTGAAGCCGAAACAATGATAACAAATTGAATTATGCGCAAAACGCATCAAGCAGTGCGATTTGATTCCGGCAGCGAATAAGGTTATGACCAGCATACCTTGCTCCGTAATAGGCATCATCATTGATGTGATCCGTCAAGAACCGAAGTGCCTGCATGTAGATCATAAACTCCCCTGCATATAAAAGGAGGCCCTGTTCTTTTTCGGTCAGCTCATGTTTCATATGCGTCAGATATCCCTCCAGTATGGCATCCCTGAATTCCTTTCGGACCGAGATCAGGGAGTAATCCGATTCTTCTTCGTGTACGGGTGATAGATAGGTCCTGAACATATCTCCCAAATCGCTGATGAAATATCCCGGCATGACCGTGTCGAGATCGATGACACAGATTCCCTTCTCTTGCTCATTGAACAGTACGTTGCTGATCTTGGTATCATGATGGGTGACACGAAGTCTGCAATCGGGGTCGGTACGGAAGGTTTCAAACCGTTCCACGATATCCTTTCTTTCTTTTAAGATTCCGATCTCCTGCTGCGTGCTTCTGATCCTGTCTCTGTTTCCGCATTCCAGTGCCTCGGTGAATTGCTGCCAGCGAAAAGACAGGTCATGGAAGCCCGGTATGGTTTCTTTGAGATTTTCGGTTTTGAATCCGGAGAATACAGAGGTGAACTGACCAAACTGCAAGGCTGCTTCATAAGCCTGGCCGGGTGTGGTACAGACATCCAAAGCGTGTGAGCCGGCTACAAATGGGGTGAGGCGGAAATACCGTCCATCGATCATGGCATATGGCGCTCCTTCAACCGTGCGCATGGGAAGTGGTAGGAAATAGTCAGATTCAATTGCCTTGAGATGTTGACCGAGTGCATCCAGGTTATCAGAGATATCCATTGGCTTTTTGAATACATGGTGGTTCACGTGCTGGAGAACATATGCCGGAACACCCGAACCGTCCTTCACCATGTACGTGGAATGGATCAGTCCATTACCGAAAAGTACCGCATTGAATTTGGTAGAATCCATTCCAAAGAAACGGATGATCTGATCTGGATGCATCTCCATATTATTTGACATCAATACAAAAGCCTTACTTTGATTGTTTCCCTCACGTCTTTAAGCAACCTGGCGGCATCTGTTGACAGGTTCTTGTCGATATCGAGTACCACGTATCCGATTTCTTCGTTTGTTTTGAGGTATTGTGCAAGGATATTGATTTTATTATCCGACAATCGCGTGTTTATATCGGATAACACCCCTGGAACGTTCCTGTGGATGTGCAGGATCCGGTGGGTCCCTTCCTGCGGTGGCAGGCTTAGGGATGGAATCGTATGTGAGCCGGTGGAAATACCCATCTCCAGGTAATGCAGCAGTTTATGGCTGACATCCTGCCCTATATTCATCTGAGCTTCCTCCGTAGACCCTCCGATATGCGGTGTCAGTAAAACATTCGGCATGTCTTGCATCGGCGTTTTGAACCTATCTCCGTTTTTTTCCGGTTCCCATGGAAAAACATCGATTCCCGCACCGGAGACGATACCCTCGTCCATCGCTTTGCGGAGTGATTCCAGGTCGACCACTTCTCCCCTTGCGTAGTTGAGCAGGATGCTTCCTTTTTTAAAATGCCGAAGGATGTTCTTGTTGATCAGATTATGGGTCGATGCCGTTTCGGGCACGTGCAGCGTGATGATGTCTGAGAGGCTGACCAAATCCTTCAACGTCCGCTTTGATTCTGCATTACCCAGCGGCAACTTTGTCACGATGTCGTGAAAGATCACTTTCATTCCGAATGACTCGGCGAGTACGCTTACCTGTGAGCCAATATTGCCATAACCGATGATGCCCATCGTTTTACCGCGAAGCTCATAACTCCCCTTGGCTTCCTTCATCCATACGCCATCGTGAGCCGCACGATTCTTGTCGGGGATACGCCTGATGAGCATGATGGATGCACCGATCACCAGCTCCGCGACAGACCTCGTATTGCTGTACGGTGCGTTGAAGACTGCCACGCCCATTTGTGTGGCCGCTTTGAGATCGACCTGGTTGACGCCTATGCAAAAACAACCGATGGCCCTTAGCTTATTGGCATTTTCCAACACAGCTTTCGTGATCTGTGTCTTGGAACGGATACCCAGCAGATGGACATCTCGGATCTCATCAATGAGTTGTTCCTCATTCAATGCGCCGTTAACCCTCCGTATTTCCGTGTATCCCGAATCACGCAGTAAGCCGGCAGCCGTTTCACTGATATTCTCCAGCAACAGGATCTTTATTTTATCCTTGGGATAGCTGGTATGCTTCATGTCACTCATGCTATTATTCCCTAATTTTGACGAAAGTAACGATTTCGTAATCCATCTTAAAGAGACACCGGATATCCTGCATGCAAAAAATCAAAACAGCAGCCCTGATGTCTCTTCTTCTCTTGGGTTGTCAATCCACTTCAGTGAGGGAGCCTTCCGGTTTCTTCTCTTTTTTTCATGATGCAATTGATACTCCGAAGCTACCGAATCTGAGCAAAAGCGAATATGGTTCAATGCACAACGCTGC
>CAJBPC010000737.1 GCA_903957405.1 uncultured bacterium
CCGATCTCTCCTTTCCCTGAGGAATGGTATCGCCTTCCCACCATTAAAACCATCCAGTAAGGTTGAACGGACAAATGCATGCCTACAAGCTTAGTGATTGGCAGGGATTGAATCGTGACAATCATGCGCGCTTTCATGCGGCGACTAATGCTTTGCAACAGAAGTTGATGCTTGAAAGGATCCTGACCGGAAATTTGCTCTCGTTCGCTAAAGGCATATGCTGGCAGATTGAAGGCCGAGTATTGGCGGAAGTCCCTAACCCGCCTCTTCTGAAAAGGAGACGATTCAAGGGGGTAGAGATCGATGTTTTTGACATGGAAATCATGACAAATATGACACTTCCTGAAGGTATGGGTATTGGGAAAGCCGTAAGTCTTGGCTTCGGGGTACTTGAAAACAGCGAAATCAATCAACTATGAGATATCTGTATGGTGCGTCAGTGCAGGGCATTCAGGATTTCATCACACAAACCGGCCGGTTGAAAGAGATTGTCGGAGCGAGTGAGATCGTGGAAATGATCTGCACAGAACTTTTTTACGATTGGGCGAATATCAGTTCTGACAGTCCAAACTTGATCCGCTCCGCTGCGGGGAACATCCGATATGTTTTCGACAAAAAGGATGATTGCGAAACGATTGTCAAAAACTTTCCCAAAGCCGTGATGGAGGCCGCCCCCGGGATTCGATTGAGCCAGGCCGTAGTGGAGTTCGAGCCGGGGGGGGCGGCCCAGGCACTTAGGCGCATTGAAACGGAGTTGCAGGTGCAGCGAAACCGTATCCCTAAGCCCATCGAGATTGGCTTCATGGGCTTGGAGCGCAGTCGACGCTCCGGCAATGTGGCGGTTAAGTTTGTAGACAATGAGGCGATCTGCACATCGATCGATGCAAAGCTTGAAGCCTCTGGCAAAGTACGACTTCTCTCAAGTCTCACGGCTCAGCAACACCCGGATCGCTCACAGTTTGAGATACAGATCGATAAGATGGTGCTGCGCGATGGCAATCGTTGGGTGGCTGTGGTGCATGCAGACGGCAACGGTATGGGCGCCATCATTCAGAAATTGAGTGAATATCTGGAAAATGAAAAGAATGATGAAAGAGTTAAAAATGTCTTCCGTGAATTCTCTTTGGCCATCGATAAATGCACAAAGAAAGCTGTGCAGCGTGCGTTTCAACATGTTGAAGAAAAGTATAAACTAGGCCCTCGTAATGGTGCTCGTAAAGCAACCTATCCGATCCGACCATTGGTGATAGGCGGGGATGATCTGACCATCGTCATGCGTGCAGACCTAGCCTTTGATTTTACACATGAATACCTGCGGGCATTTGAAGAGGAAACCGAAGTCGGCTTTAGTAAACTATTCAGTGATCATCAATTAGAACTGGATATTTCTCCGAAGCTTACGGTTTGCGCCGGTATTGCGTATGTGGGTGATTCATATCCATTTCACTATGCCGTAGATATGGCGGAGGCACTGTGTAAGGAAGCCAAAAAGTCATCTAAAAAAATGGAGAAAACTCCTGCACCTTCTTCCTTATCTTTTTATAAAGTGCAGGACTCATTCATCGAGCCCAACATAGAAGATATCCGGTCCAGGACGCAGCATACACCGCATGGCATTCGTTTTAATCATGGACCCTATTTCCTGGAACCTCAAGGTAGTCTTGCCATCATTGAAGATATGCAGCACCGACTTGGAATATTAAACCAAGTAGAAAAGGGCGAGGCTTCCGCTTCACTCTCCAAACTCAGAAAATGGGTCACAGAAACCTATCGGAATGCAGAGAGTGCAGGTTTCATGATGGATAGGATCAAACAGATCGAGGATGAGCGAACAGGAATTGGGATGTATGAGTCCCTTGATCTGGAAAATCATCGAAGCGATCGATCCATCGTCATGGAGATGCTACAATTACACGGATTCAATCAATGAATATGATACTGACATATAACATCAACATGCTCGGATACTGGCATTGTGGATCTGGATTATCCGCAGGCGCAGAAGCCGACAGCGGGGTCATAAAGGATGCGGATGGCCTTCCCTTTGTCCCCGGAAAGACCATCAAGGGTTTGCTGCGCGAGGCAGCCATGGAAATGCTGAACTGCCATGCCATCGATGATAATCTAATGAAATCCGTCTTCGGATATACCGCATCCAAAGAAAGTGAGCATTCTCAAAAGAAAGAGACGAGGACATACCCGGGTAATGCGCACTTCAGCAATGCCGAGATTCCTGACCCGGAACGTAAAGAGGTAAAGGGAACATTGGCTCCTTATCTCTATGATATCATCGCATCTACCAGCATCGACCGGGATACTGGAACGGCGATGAGTCAAACGCTTCGATCGATAGAAGTGGCGGTACCTGTCGTTTTGACCGGGCAAATTGAATGCACTACTAAAGCGGAGCAAGAACTGCTGAAGGACTGCATGAAATGGGTCAAAGCGCTCGGTGCTCACCGGAACAGGGGACTGGGCAGGTGTAAGTTCATGATTAAACGCAACTGATATGATCAAGCAATATTATTTATGCCAGCTGAAGTCAGAAGTGGTACTGAACAGCCGGATCGCCACAGAAGGGAACATGACCACGCTGAATTACATCCCCGGCAGTAATTTCCTGGGTGTGGTGGCACGCCACTACAAAGACTTCGGTGCTGAAGCCTATGATATTTTTCATGCCGGCAAAGTCAGGTTC
>CAJBPC010000738.1 GCA_903957405.1 uncultured bacterium
AACCCTTAAAGCCCTTCTTATTTTTTCTTTGGAACACGCTTTTTAGGGGGATTTGCAATGGCTTCTTCGATCATCTGTTTAACTTCTTCAATAGTGAGATCGACGGCTTTCTCTTGCTTTTCCTTTGGGATAGGGAAGTTCCGGAGGCCCTTTTTAATGTATGCTCCGTAAGGACCGCGGAGCAGTTGAATTTTTTCCTTGTCGAAGATTTTTATGGTTCTTTCGTCCTTGGCTTTTCTTTTTTCTTCGATGAGCGGGGAAGCGATCTCCAGGGTCACTTCGTAGGGATCGTACTCTTTTCCAAGGGAGTAGAATTTTCCGTCGTGGGAGATATATGGGCCGAACCTTCCTATATTCACCTGGACAGGATTCCCTTCGAATTCACCAAGCATTCTTGGCAACCGGAACAGCTCCATGGCCTCATCATAGGTGATGGTTTCGATGCTCTGCGTGTTCTTCAGTTTGGCAAATCGTGGTTTGTCTTCATCACTTACATCTCCGATTTGCACCATTGGGCCATACCGCCCCATCCTTGCTATGACTTTCTTTCCGCTTTCAGGATCCACACCCAGCTCCTTTTCACCCCGAATGCGTTCCGCATGTTCGAGTGTGTTCTCCACGACTTTTTTAAACGGAAGATAGAAGTCATCAAGCATACTGTCCCATTTCATCCGCCCCATTGCGATTTCATCAAACTCACTCTCGATCCTTGCCGTGAAACCATAATCCATGACATCATCGAAGTTCTGCACAAGGAAATCCGTCACGACCAGCCCCAGATCAGTTGGGAAGAGTTTAGATTTTTCCGCACCGGTATTTTCACTTTCCGTTTCGGACTGGATCTTATCGTTTTGCAGTTTCAGGACACGATATTCCCTTTTCACGCCTTCCTTGTCTCTTTTCTCCACATAACCCCGTTTCAGGATGGTGGATATGGTAGGCGCAAAGGTCGATGGCCTGCCAATACCGAGCTCTTCGAGCTTCTTCACCAGCGATGCTTCGGTATACCTTGGGGAGGCCCTGCTGAATCTTTCTGTAGCGCGCATTTCCTTCATCTCTAGCACCTGACCGGTTTGGAGGGGTGGAAGCATGCTATCTTTTTGTTCTTCACCATCTTCCACCTCTTCTTCATCCTTACCCTCCATGTATACTTTCAAAAAACCATCGAACTTCATCACTTCTCCTTGCGCGGAGAGTAATTCACCATTGGTCGAGATCTCTATCCTGGCTATCGTTTTTTCGAGTTCCGCATCAGCCATCTGGGATGCCATGGTCCGCTTCCATATCAGCTCATAAAGCTTCTGTCCGTCTGCGATATCGATTTTCTGCCGGTCCATCTCTGTCGGACGGATGGCTTCGTGTGCCTCTTGGGCCGACTCATTCTTATTTTTAAACTTACGGACTTGTAGGTATTTTGAGCCATAAGCATCATTTATCTGCTTTTTAATGCCGTCCATGGCCGTGTCACTCAGGTTGACACTGTCTGTACGCATGTATGAGATGTAACCTGCCTCGTAGAGCTTCTGTGCTACGATCATTGTCCGACTCACGCCATAACCCAGCTTTCGGCTGGCTTCCTGTTGAAGGGTGGACGTGGTGAATGGCGCTGCGGGTGTTTTTTTGGCAGGTTTGACCTGAATATCCTTTACCTTATATCGCGCGCCGATGCAAGTGTTCAGGAATTTTTCAGCGTCTGCTGAAGTCTTGTACTTTGCGCCCTCGGCCTTGAATGTCACCGAACGCTTGTTAATATCTGCAGCTATGAACCAGGCATCGAGTCTGAAACTGCTTTCGGCAAGGAACGCGTTGATCGATCGTTCGCGTTCTGCGATCAACCGTACCGCAACGCTTTGTACCCTTCCTGCGCTGAGGTTGTTTCGCATGCTCATCTTGCGCCAGAGGACGGGTGACAGCTCGAAACCGACGATCCTGTCAAGGATTCGCCTGGCTTGCTGGGCGTTGACCAGGTTCATATCCACCGTACGGGGCTTTTTGACGGCAGACTGGATGGCCGGTTTTGTGATCTCATGGAAAACGATTCGCTTTGTCACGGACGGGTCAAGGCCCAAAACCTCACACAGATGCCAGCTGATGGCTTCCCCCTCCCGGTCCTCGTCCGTCGCGAGCCATACTTCTTCCGATTTCTTTGCGAACTGTTTCAGCTCCTTGACAACTTTTTCCTTGTCATCTGAAACCTTGTACCGGGGCTTATATCCATGTTTGATATCAATACCCATTTCATCCTTCTCCAAGTCGCGGATATGCCCGAAACAACTTTTTACAATGAAATCCTCACCGAGGATCTTTTCAATGGTCTTGGCTTTTGCAGGCGACTCGACGATCAGCAGATTCTTGGCCATAATGTTGATTCCGTGCTATTTACAGGGATGATTTCTAAATATATATCCATTGAAATTCACCGAATTTCGATGGATATAGACGGACAAGATAGGTTCTATCCGCGTGCAATAATAAGACAATGTGTGATATTCCATAAAATCAGGGTTCCGGTGCCATTTGAAACAAGATGGTTACACTCTTGTCAAATGTACTAGTACCGACAAGGAAAAACAGGTTGTCTCACACAATTTTCGAGGAGAAAAAGACCTTGTAAAAGGGTTTATTTCCCGAGAATCATTGAGGAATGGATCATCAATGACCTGAACCGACTTTCTCATCATGATCATGTTCCGCAGGATCCCGGAAAAAATTCACGATCAACTTGCGTACCGCCGCATCTCTGTAGATCCTCCTGTGTCCCAGACCTTTCGTGATATGAAACCTGATATTCGGGTGTCCCGCTTGCATGACGGGCAACGCGTCTGAAAGAGGTGTCAGATCATCCTCCTCATCGTGTATCCATAGCACTTGACCGGTTATATGCGCTGCGATTCTCTTTATGGAAAAATGCTGTGGAGGGAATCCGGTCTTTTCATGAATCATCATATTGAATTGATCTCGGATGCCTTCATTCAGTTGCAGGAAGTCGAAAAAAGTCCTTACCGCCGTAACGGTTTCCGTGGCCGGGGCTATCAACACAAGTTTTGTACCTTGTTTTCCTGTGGCATGTTCTAGGAACATACTGACAGCCAGTCCGCCAAAAGAGTGTGCCATGTAGGCATCGAAAGGCCCGTATCGTTTTTCCGCTTCACGGATGCTGTCCACGTAATCCGGGAGCATGATCGTTTTCCCCTCGCTCCTGCCATGTGCAGGAGCATCAAAGGCCACTACTTCATATCCATTTCGGATCATCGGCATCACATATGCGTCAAAATTGAATGCAGATGATTCGAATCCATGGATGATGAGAAATTTTTTTGATGCCGGATGGTTCCACCTGAATCCGGATATTTTTTTCCCATTGGACAGAAAGGCGAGCGGTTCGCCTTTCTTGAAAACATCGGGCATTTTTTTGCTCGTCTTTCGATACGGGGTGGAGAAGATCACCATCGCCTTTCGGGCTGCCTTACGTTTTGAAAATACACCAATGAAATTGAGTTTTGCGCGCAGGTAACCTATCGCAATATGCTG
>CAJBPC010000739.1 GCA_903957405.1 uncultured bacterium
ACGCGAGAACAATCCCCGTGAAATTCGGCTGTTTTCTATTTATCTTGAAGGATTGGGCTGTAAGTACATTGATGTCATTGTTCTTAAAGAAATCTTGTGCTGATCTCAATTCCCCAAGGGAAATATTAAACCTATTCATGTATACGGATATTTGTATTTCTTCAACTGACACTTTCAAATCCTAACCTCATGATGATCATAACGAGACATCTCCCGAAGCATCATCATTTTCTTTCTTTGTATTTTTATCTTGACTTATATTTATTTTTTCATAAGTATTCTTAAATGAAACCTTGTAGATGATGTCTTTGATTTTTTCCAGTTCCGCCATTCCCATTCGCTTCTCTATTTCCACAAATAGTGATGGATCAAATGGGGCATCGAACAGGATGCTATCGAAGCCCAGAAAATACTGGATGTAAAGATTTTCCTGCATCGCAAGGATCGTATCCCGATCACTCAGTTTCAACAAATGTTTTACCATCAGGGCGCCGATCACTACTCGCGGATGGATATGGGATGTACCTGTCGGGGTGTTATGAAACTGACGATTGTACACTTCGACAATATCATCCCACGGAATTTTCCCGGCTAACTGAACCCAACGGTTATTGGCTGGCAACTTTTTACTAAAAGACGACTCAAAACCCACGAATGAAGGCTGCCTTGTACTCAAGTGTGCTTTCTTAGATGCAGGGTTTTTTAACGCTTTTGCCATATTTCATGCATTTGATAAACCAAAATTAGCTACTTTTCCCATATTGGGCAAGGGGTTCAGCGTTTTTTAGCAGGCCCTGATTATCTGATCGATGCGGATGACATTGAAACCCGATGCAGAATTTGGCATGATCCAAGGATGGCAGCCAACAAGGATATTTCACCTGACAGGAAACCTGCATCAGGATGTCTGCTTCTGCCAACCTGCTGCATGATTCGGGTCGCCATCGTCGCCCTCTTCTTGAAATAATATCCGTTTCCATAACTTTAACCGGCCGTGACCGATAGCATCCGTGACGGAAAACCCCACCACTACTCAAATGTGTGCACACATCATTCGATGGCCCTTGTATCTGCTGGCTTTGACATTGCATCTTTCGGTGTCGGCACAACAGACGAGTGAATATGAAAGGCAGACGGAGCAATGGCATGCCGGCAGGATCCGGGAACTGAAAGCCGACAACGGCTGGCTGAACCTGGCAGGACTCATCTGGCTGGATGATGGCCCCAACAGCTTCGGGAGCGGCAGCCTCAACAAGCTGGTATTCCCTTCCGGAAAAATACCCTTGAAGGCGGGTGTGCTGAAGAGGAAGGGGGATGCCGTGACGATGACAGCCGCCAAGAAGGTAAAGATCCTCGTTGACGGAAATCCGGCAAGAAATGCAGTGGTGCTCCATCCCGATTCTTCCGTCGCCGCCATGATGGCATACGGCGACCTGCGATGGAACATCATCAAGCGACAGGATAAGCTCGGCGTCCGTCTGCGCGACCTGCAACACCCAAACCTGATCGATTTCAAAGGCGTGGAAAGATTCCCGGTGGATACATCCTGGCGAAAGGAAGCCGTCCTCATAACGGATATGTATACCCGAAACATTGCCATCACCAATATGCTCGGGCAGACGAATATGCTCTCCTCCCCCGGCAAGCTCCGATTCAGGATCGACGGGCGATACCACACCCTGGATGCGCTGGAAGAAGGAGATGAGCTGTTCATCATCTTCGGCGACGAGACGAGCGGGTTGGAGACCTATTCTTCAGGAAGGTTCATCTACGCGAAGAAGCCTGGCGCGGATGGCAGGACCATACTCGATTTCAACAGGGCCATCAACCCGCCCTGCGCTTTCACCACCTTCGCCACCTGCCCGATACCACCGAAACAGAACATCCTGCCGATGGCTGTCAGGGCCGGAGAAAAGAACCATCACTACGATTGAAAAGGCATTTGCCGCACCGGCCCCTCATCACATCGCACATGACACCCTGACGGATCGTACAGGTCATTGAACGACCACCTCATCGGCAAATATCCAAGCGGGCTTGCCGGCGCCGGGATGCCCCTTCGGGCAGCCCTCAAGGGCCTTTGCCGTGATGCGGACAAACTTCACCTCACGAAGGGCGAAACCTGCGGAGAAATCATGCATGACGGATTCCTTCATACCCGGGTCGATGGTGTTGGGCACCGTGGCGATCTCCGTGAAATGCACACCGTCGACGGATGTCTCGAAGCGAACCCATTGCGGCATGAATATCCAATCGGCATATCGCTGCATGCAACCCAGTGCGATGCGGCTGATGTTTTTAACGGTTCCAAGGTCAATGGTCGCGACCAGATCCTTTCCATCAAACCCATGCCAATACTTCCCGACGGCATGCAGCCCCCTGACACCGTCCACAAGAGCGTTCATACCGGAAGCCTGATAGCTCCGGCTCATCGGATGCAGATAGGAGACCTTACCGCCCACCGCTTCATGGAATACGAATGCCTGCTCCGCCGGGCGGACACCCATGACCTCGCCCTTCACCACCGTCACAGCCTTGACCGTGGCCGAGCCTTGGAGCTCGAAGGGTTCGAAATATCGGTTACTCGTCACCGTTGGTTCGCTTCCATCGACCGTATAGTAGATGGTTCCATCCATGGCCTCAGTGGCCAATGCAACGACCAGCTTTCCATCAACCGTTGTAGGCCTGATATCGACCTTGAAATTACCTTTACTGTATCGATATCCGCGTTGCTCATACGTCTTGAAATGCGCCTGTAACCGTTGGCTGAAGCCTGTCCAGTCCCGCGCGGCGACAGGACTCCAAAGCACTTCCGCCAAGGCTGGCATTCGGGGCAGGATCATGTACTCGAGGTGTTCCGGCGTGGTGATGAACTCCGTCCATACATTCGCCTGCGCACCGAGGACGTATTTCGCAAGGTCGCCGCGCAGTGCTTCAGGGATCGGTTCGTATTCATACACTTTTCGGAGCGTGTTCATCCCCCCGATGGCCCTGGGCTCACCTTCCGGACCAGCCTGATAGTGATCGAAATAGCATGGCGAACCCGGCGTCATCACCACATCGTGGCCCATCTTCGCCGCTTCGATGCCGCCGGCCTCTCCGCGCCAGCTCATGACGGTGGCAGTGGGTGCCAGTCCACCCTCGAGGATCTCATCCCATCCCACCATCTTACGCCTTCGCGCTACGATGAACGCCTCTATGCGCCGGATGAACCAGCTCTGCAAGGCCTCCTCATTCCCAAGGCGCTCCTTCAACATGCGCGCCTGGCATTTGGCACATGACTTCCACGGGCCCCTGTCCACCTCATCACCACCGATATGGATGTATTCAGAAGGGAATATGTCCATGACCTCACCAAGGATATCACCGAGGAAGGTGAACACAGAGTCATTCCCCGCACAGAAGCTGGAGCTCATCCCCCCATAGTCTCCGCCGGTGAGCGGGAGTTGAGGCTTTCCCGTGCAACCCAGCTGCGGATAGGAGGCCAGTGCGGCTGCCGAATGACCGGGCATCTCGATCTCCGGCACGATGACGACATTACGGTCACGCGCATACGAAACAAGCTCCCGCAACTGCTGCTGCGTATAAAAGCCTCCGTAGGCGGGGCGCTCTCCCGGCCTTGCCTGCGGACGCGCAGCCCACGGCATGTCGGTATGATCCACGCGCCATGCACCCCTGCGGGTGAGTTCCGGATACTTCCGGATCTCGATGCGCCAACCCTGATCATCGGTGAGGTGCCAATGGAAACGATTCATCTTATACCTGGCCATCAGGTCGATGTACTGACGGATGACCTCGGGCCCGAAGAAATGACGGCTCACAT
>CAJBPC010000740.1 GCA_903957405.1 uncultured bacterium
GCGCTTTCTTCGCTTCCATACAGGAGGATTCCGTTCTCTCCCTTGCAGATGATGTTACTGAACTGCACATGACTGATCTTTCCGAGTCGGGCGGCAGGGTTCCCCCTGACAGCGGATATGTGTATGGGTTCTCCATTCCCCCACCAATCACCGCTATGCAGTTCCGTTTGGATGTACATATTGCTGAAGGTGATGTTTTCTAGGGATCCTTCATCCCTCAGGAAGATCCCTACGCCGCGGGATGATCTCGTGATGTTGACGTTGTTGACGCGGACATTGCGCACCGTATTCTGATCCAGGAAACCGATGCGGATACCGCTCGAATTGGATTGAAGGTTGCAGTTGGCCACGATGATGTTTTCCGACACATGCCTTGTGCCATGGAATCCCGGGATCTCAAAATGGTGATCATAGCCTGTAATGGCGATGGCGTCATCCCCTGCCCGGATATCACATCCCGAGATGATGACGTTGCTGCAACTGGTGATTCCTATGCCATCAGCATTCGGGACCAGCATGCCTGAAAACAGGCGGATGCCCGATACCGATACGCCATCACAATCGGCGAAGTGCAGGGTCCAGAAAGGAGCATTCAGCAATTGCACGTCCCGCACATCCACGTTTTTGCATCTGCTGAACACGACCATCTGCCTTGGTCGGTCTTTCGGCGTCACGGGGCCGTCGCCAATGCCTTGCGCTACTGCTCGGAATCCTTCCTTTTGCCTCGTATGTTCCTTACCGCCCCATTCAATGGTTTTTGCCTTATCCCATTCAAAGAACACGTGGTTATTGCCATCTATGATTCCAGGGCCGGTGATGGATACGTTTTCGGCACTATCGGTGAAGAGCATGCCATAGTGGTTCAAACCGAACTCCGGCATCACATAGGCATGATAGTCGGCGAGTCTCTCGCTTCCTTTGAGGACCGCACCGCGTTCCAGGTGAAGATCCACATGACTCTTGAGAAACACGGTACCGGTCTTGTACACGCCCGCAGGCAGGCGTATGGTTCCCCCACCGCTTCTACTGCAGCTGTCGACGGCCCTTTGAATGGCGGCTGTTGACAGGGAGATCCCGTTACCGACAGCACCGAAATCAGTGACATCGAAGGATCGGGGCTGTGCGTAAGATATCAGTGACGACAGCATGAATACGAATGCGGACATTTCTTTTTTCACAGCATATCCGATTGGAGTGATGAGATGATGGATCCGGAGGGTCAATATGAGGACAGGTATATTTTTTCGACCACGACGCCTTTGGGTGACTGTACGCGTACCAGGTAGAATCCTGCTGAAACGCGAGCCGATGCGGCATTCCATTCCACCAGTTGCGGTCCTGCCGGTTGTGTTGCAGAAAGGATGTTTGCGATCTTGACACCCGACATACCGATCAGATCGATGTTCATTTTTGTGCGGGTGGATAAATCATAACCGATGAGCAGTTTTCCACCCGATACCGGGTTCGGGTATATTTTCAATCCCCCTCTCGGGGAGAACTCCGGCACGGAGGTCACGACATTTGAGGAAACCGTAAAAGCGGCATCCCATGCCATGGAGGGAATGGTGAGCACGAGGGAACCTCCGACGGCGTTGACCAAAGAGGACGCGATGACGGTACCATTGAGGCATTCATACCACTTCGCATCATATCCTCCGACGGTCATACCTGTCAGTGTCAGGGAGGCCCCATTGACTGCAGGAGGCTTGGTGCCGGAAGGGCCCGCATCAATCCAGTTGTATTTTTTATGATGCACCCATCCTGCGGCTTTCTTTGCATCCGTGCTTCTGAGGACGTACGAGTTGATGGGAGAGCCGATATTGGTGAAGGTGTAAGATGATACCCTGTACCAGTCACCACCGGCATTGTCAACCCTGATGGTGTGTGTTCCGGCCGGTACGTTGACGGTGTAGGTGGTATTGGCCGCTGCGGGTGTGTTGAGCAGTTCCGAGCCGTCGACGAATATCTGAACACGTTGCGTGTTGCAATATGTGGAGATGTCGGAAGTCCTGAGGCTGAATTTGGAGGTAGCCGGGAAGGTGACGGTGAAAGTCGGAGGTTTGCGTTCCGCCGCTTTGCATTGAGCGCCGTATATGTATTCGCCCAGGCTGCTGGCGGAGGGCGTCATGTTGCCGGAGGCATCGATGCTGAAGGCTGCGGCAGGTGCGATACCCCAACCGAAACCCGGTGATACCACCGCATCAGCGTTACCACCACCGGTGACGATCGCGGAGACCGGTTTATAGTCATCGCCGATGAAATTCAGGCTAGAGGCCAGTAGAGCAGGGGCTTTGTAGTGGTAATAAAGATCTCTTGGTGCGATATAGCTGTCCCACCACCAAGTCGATCCGCCGCCCATGCCGCCACTGAATAAAGTCGCCCAAACGGCGTTGTGGATATGGATGCCATCGGGGTCGAGGGTCGAGAGACTTGACTGGGATGTATTCACTCCGAATTCTCCGGTGTAGGCGGGTTTCCCGACGCGGGTAAGGTCTGTGCGGACGCCCTCTGCCAGTACGGTTTCGAAGTTGGCCGATCCGTTATAGAAATGCGTTTGGGAGAAGTCGATGTCTTTGCTTTTCCAAACATCGACATCATCAGCGGGATTGTAGTAACTGGTCGTCACCAAATGTTTGTAGGGATCGATTGATTTCAGGTATGCCGACATTTCGATATGCCAGTTCTTGACGGCGGTTTTGACGATGCCATCTGATTTGGAGAAATCATCTGTCCAGTCGACCTCATTGAAAAGTTCCCAGCTCATGATATTCCGAGAATAGCCCCAGCGTGCGACGATGTAGCGAAGTCTGTTTTTGTGAAGCGCCCTGGCCGTGGCATTGGTGAAAAATTCCCTTGTATTTGCACAGGGTCCGCCATTGGCCGCATTGTAAGGGTTTGTTCCCCAATCGGGATTGACAGTCGTGGAGACCATGCCATGGTGGTTGATGCAAAGCATGACATAAATGCCCTTTGCCTCGCATTCTTCCAGCAATTTGTCGGTGTAGAAAGAATTTACTTGGCTGTAACTTTTAAGTCCGTTGTAAGGGGTTCCCGTCCACTCGACGCCCAGACCCCAATGGCATTGCCAAAGGCGGATGAAGTTGGCGTTGTTGGCCGCGAGTTTATCGGTCCAGTTTTTAAAATCGAGGTATTTGTTGCTTTGTTGCCAGGAAAGATTCTGGCCGACCATGACGTACTGGTCGCCGTTGTCGAATCCCAGGTAGTTGGAATTGTTCCTGCGGACGAATCCCTTTCGGGAGGATGTGGTGGACTGAAATGTATTACTGGCCGAGTTTGCGGTACCCTGGGCATTTCTTACGGATACGACATAACTGTATGTGCCTGTTTCGGAAGGTGCGAACCGCACTTTGAAGGCATTGGTTCCGGTAGGTGTCAGGTTGCCATTCGCTGTACTGAGGTTGTATCCGCTCATGTGGAATCCCTCCGTGGTGTCTTTCCTTCCCGAGGGAGCGGTGAAGACGGCGCGCACCAGGATTTCATCGTAGTCGAAGGGGTTGTTATAGGTTCCGGTGAATTGCACGGTGAGCTCGAATCGGTCGAACCTCGGAATGCTTGAATTGTTGGCAGTCACACCCGTGATGGCAGGTGCCTGTGCATGCAGTGCTTCCATTTCGGCATGGAGGAAAAGGGAGGTCAGGAGCAAAATTTCAATCATTCGTCTCATGATGCATTAGGGTTTATCAGTTTCTGTGCGGGATATTTTTTCATGTTCCATCAGTTCATCGATCCTTCTGATCACTTCCATGCAAGCCCGGCTGTTATGATAAGGACATTTCCAGGGGCCTACCTTGTCCTTTTCCATGAGTGCGCCGTCGGTTGCGATGCCCCAGTACCATTCTCCCGCGGGAGACTTAAGTCTGGCCTTCACGAAATTCCAGCATCCGAGGGATTGCTGCAGGAACACCCGGTCACCCGTCAGTTGGAATGCATTGAGGAAACCGACCATTCCTTCTGCCTGAGGCCACCAGTGTTTTTCGTGTATCCATTTCCGGTAGTTCGCATCGGATTCGTACAGGAGACCGCCATCCGAATCCAGTCCTCGGGCGGCCGCCCTGGCGATCAAAACGGCGAGTATGCGTGTGCGTCGGATGAGGTCGGCGTCGTCGATGACCTCTGCCGCTTCCTGCAACAACCAGGAGGCTTCGATATCATGACCAAAAGAGATTTCATGTCCCTTCACCGACCAGTCATCCTCGAAGAACAGGTCCAGGTGATGTGTCAGGTCATTGACGATCTTGTCGATGATCGTGCATAGTGCGGACAGGGAGTATGCGCTTATGTCTCCATCCGGTGCGGTGTTCATGACATAGTCCTTCAGCCGGTTCTTCAAAGCGAGAACGGGCATCTCGTTTGTGAACAGCCTGCTGGAGATCCGGCTGGGACATGCCACCCGAATGCTTATAGAAACCACACAGTCCGTCTCA
>CAJBPC010000741.1 GCA_903957405.1 uncultured bacterium
GATTTGATGGCGAGGTGATGTATGAGTAAAAAAGGTCTTTGACCAAAATCAGTAGACAGACCGAATACGAAATGGATGATGTTGGGTATCATGAAGGTCGCGAATTCAAAAAAATCCTTATAGCTGGAGTAGTTTCCGCATGACCGCTCCTTCACGGGCATATTCCGAAAATCGGGCGCATACACACTGGAATCCGAGCATAAGCGCAGTACCCTGTTGCTGGCTGCCGGGAAGGGTACATCCTATGCCATGTCCTCGCGGACCTTGGTCAGTCCAGTTCGAACCTTTCGTGGTATTCGATTCGTTTCAGGTTTGATTGCTTATCCTTTTGTAAAAGGACGTTTCCGAGAACCAAACAGTCGATATCGGTTCCCAGGAAACACTTTATCGCATCTTCCGGTGTGCAGACGATCGGCTCGCCCCGAACATTGAAGGATGTATTGATAAGCACAGGGCAGCCCGTCAGTTCATTGAAGGCACTGAGGATCCCATAAAAGCAGGGGTTGGTCTCTTCTGTCACGGTCTGTATGCGTGCCGAGTAATCGACATGGGTACAGGAAGAGATGACGGAACGGACGTGATTGAGTTTGTCAAGCCCCTGGAGTTGTTTCGCCTGCTCGTCAAGTTCATATCTGATATGTTCCTTTACGGGTGCCACCATGAGCATATAAGGCGAATCATACCCATGCTCATCTTTCAACAGGGATCCTTCCTTATGGTGCAGATCGAACCACTCGTTGACATGTTCGCGCATGACAGCGGGTGCGAAAGGCCTGAAGGATTCCCTGAACTTTATTTTCAGGTTCATCGTCTTCTGCATGTTTGCCGATCTTGGATCACCGATGATCGAACGTCCACCCAATGCACGGGGACCGAACTCCATCCTTCCGTTAAAAAGACCTATGATCTTTTCATTGGCGATCAGTGCTGCAGCATCCCGGTAAAGTGATTTGGGATCGTCATAGACATCATGAACAAGATCATATTGCTTCAGGGAAGCGACAATCTCTTCATCACTGAATGCAGGCCCAAGATATGCGCCCTTCATCAGGTCCTTGCTTTTGTCCCTGATCACTGGCCGCGGTTGTTTCAGCATGTCATGCCAAACGAAAAGCGCAGCACCCAATGCACCTCCGGCATCACCCGCTGCGGGCTGTACCCACACATCCTTGAAGGGCGTGGCCTCCATGATCTTACCATTTGCCACGCAGTTCAGTGCGACACCGCCAGAGAGGCAGAGGCTGTCGGACTGTGTAATGGCATGTAGGTGTTTACAGATGCGGATGACCACCGTCTCCGTCAGTTTCTGGATGGAAGCGGCCATGTCGAAATGTTGCTTTTCCAACTTCGACTCCGGTCTCCTCCTGTCAAACCCGAAGAGTTCCTCGAACCTCCGGTGTATCATGATGTGATCGTACGGATACGTGAAATAATCCAAATTCACTTGGAACGACCCGTCTGCTTTGAGATCGATCAGATGTTCCATGATCTTTTCGAAATAGACCGGTTCGCCGTAAGGGGCGAGGCCCATGACTTTATACTCGCCGGAATTCACCTTGAAGCCGAGGTAGTAGGTGAAA
>CAJBPC010000742.1 GCA_903957405.1 uncultured bacterium
CTCATTACTCATAATGTTATAAACCGGATTCTCTGATATGACCCATGTGTAAAGGATATCTAATATTGAAAAGACTATGAAGACGCCTGCAATAAATATGCTGACTTGTTTTATAAATTGTCGCATTATGATTCAGAATTGAAAATATATGAATTCTACGCTTCCGAAATTCCCGAGAATTCCTATGATCGTTGTGAGTATTATGAATTCTAAGAGAAGGAATGATGACTTATAGCGTCCGGTTAGGTAATTGCTGCGATGCAGAAGGTCAATCAGGAAGGTCAATGGAATAAAAATATTGAAAGCGGACTTCAAAAAATATGTGTCGATTTCCCATGGTGATGCAGACAACTTGATGAAATAGTTCATTGCGTGTTCGAGATTTTCTGCCCGAAAGAAGACATATCCTATGCAAACAATGACAAATGTCAACAGGATCTTTGGTATGTCTTTAAAGGATAGCAATACATCTTTTTTCGACGACAGGCTCCTTAAACCTTGTTTTTTATAGACATGTGGGATGTACATGAGTCCATGAAAAGCCCCCCATGCCACAAAGTGCCAGGCAGCTCCGTGCCAGAGACCTGAAATCAGGAAAGTTATCATGATCGCTGCGAAAATACCATGCTTGCCTCGATTTCTAAATTCGAGTGCCAGAGGTGTAAATACATAGTCATTCAGCCATGATGAGAGGCTTATGTGCCATCTACTCCAGAATTCCGGGATAGACCTGCTAAGGTAGGGGTATCGGAAATTTACTAAAAGGTTGATGCCAAAAAGCTTTGAAACCCCACTAGCGATGTCAGTATAACCGCTGAAATCACAATACACCTGTACTGCAAAATATATGGCTCCTAAAATGAGTGTTCCTCCTTTGAAATCTTGATATTCTCCAAAAATTCTGCTCACTTCATGGGCCATCGTATCCGCTATCACGATTTTTTTGAAGAAGCCCCAAAGCATCAGCCTCAATCCATCCATGGATAGTTGATAATTGAACTTCCTTGGTTTTTCGATCTGAGGAAGGAGATGCGTGGCTCTTTCAATTGGCCCGGCAACGAGAAGAGGGAAGTAGCTTACAAAAAGACTGTAATTGATTGGATTGCGAGTGGGTGTGATGCGGCCATAATATATGTCAATGACATAAGAAAGGCCGTGAAACGTATAAAAAGATATTCCTACAGGAAGCAGTATCTGTAATGTCCATGGATTCGCCTGAAACCCCAGTAATTCCAATGCTCGGATCGCAGAGTCGATGAAGAAATTGAAATATTTGAAGAAACCCAGGAAGCATAAATTAATGCCCACACTGATCCATAGCCAAATTCTTCTGTGAGATTGTTTTTCGGAACGATGTATCAAGATGCCTGAAAAGAAATCGAGCCAAGTAGAGAAACCAAGCAGGAATAGGAAACGCCAATCCCACCAGGCATAGAAAAAATAGCTCGAGAGTAGCAGGATCGCATTCTGCCATTGGCTTTTTTTCTGTAATACAAACCAATACAAAATAAAAACGACCGGCAGAAAAATCAGGAATGGCAGGGAATTGAAAAGCATACTTGATATTATTGTTTAATCCCTTTTATTTCTTTCGGATGAAGTTGAATATATCATTTGGTCACACTGGTTATGGAATGGTTGATATTTCGATGTTATCCAACAGGGGATGTCCACACAGTACATTGATATTCTTCAGCAGACTTGCCTGTCGCGTGCATATCGATGTCTCTGCGGAATCATGCAAGACGATTCAAGTCGGTTAAAATATCTCCGACACATTTCCAAACCTGTATCTGATTCGTGGTAAATTTTACTTTGAATTTCTTCTCAATGGCAACCACGAGATAGATGTGGTTAAGGGAATCCCATCCTGGAACATCACGGGCAGTAGAGGATTCGTTGATAACAATGGAATCGTCTTCAAGTACATCCTTGAAGATTGGCATCAGATCATCGATAGTCTTGTTCAAAGAATTAAAATTTTCGTTGGTAAAAAATGGTATGAATCGATTTCCAATAGGTATTGGTCATCTCCTATCGAAGAAAACCCCATCAGTGGCAGGAGATTTTTGACAAGTTTATTTTTTTCAGTGGGTACATATTCGCCTCTAATCC
>CAJBPC010000743.1 GCA_903957405.1 uncultured bacterium
GGGGGAATCATCCTGTTGTTCATTGATCGCTTTTTCAAATCCCCTGAAGTGCATGAAGATGAGGACATCACGTACAGGCATGCTTTCATGATCGGTCTCTATCAGGTGCTTGCGATCGTCTTTCCTGGTCTTAGCAGAAGTGCAGCCACGATCATCGGAGGCATGCAGCAAAAGCTGAGCCGCTCCCTCGCTGCTGAGTTCTCCTTTTACCTAGCCGTTCCCACGATGATGGCCGCCACGCTGAAGAGCGTCTATGATGTGTACAAGGAAAGTCCTGAAGTGCTCAAGTCGGAGAACCTCACCACCCTCTTCGTCGGAAGCGTGATCGCATTCGGAGTCTCCATCCTGGCAATCCGATTCCTGATCACATACCTGCAAAAAAATGGATTCCGGATGTTCGGATGGTACAGGATAGTGGTGGGTCTAATCATGATCGGACTGATACTCGGTGGCAAGATACCGGTATAAGGGGAATATTTTACATATCTTACAACACACCACAACCCCACCACATGCAGCAGACCAACAAAAAGCTTGCGAGGGCATGGACCATGTACGACTGGGCCAACAGCTCCTATAACCTGGTGATCACATCGACCATGTTCCCGGCCTACTACGAAGAAGTCACGAAGTCGGCCAATGGCAGCAATGAGGTCATCTTCCTCGGCCGCAGTTTCGTGAATACAGCCTTATACAACTACGCCCTCGGCGTTGCATTTCTGATCGTTGCGATCATGTCGCCCATCCTGTCCTCCATCGCGGATTACAAAGGCAATAAGCGGTCTTTTATGAGATTTTTCTGCACGCTCGGATCTTTGGCTTGCAGCAGCCTATACTTCTTCGACCGGTCAAACCTCGGTACAGGCATCTTCAGCGTCATCCTTGCCTGCATCGGATTCTGGAGCAGCCTCGTCTTCTATAATTCATACCTGCCGGAAATCGCAGCGAAAAAAGACCGGGACAACCTGAGTGCAAAAGGGTTCGCAATGGGATTCATTGGAAGCGTGATCCTGCAGTTGATATGCTTTGCATTCCTATTCAAAAAAGAATGGTTCGGATGGCTGGGGATACAGGATACCGGTGACGCCCTGCGGACATCCTTCCTCATGGTGGGCATCTGGTGGTTTTCCTTCGCTCAGATCCCACTGAGCATCCTGCCAAAAGGAACCCCGAGTGCAAACCGGCCCGACCACAACCTCCTCGCCAACGGATTCATTGAGCTGAAGAAGGTATGGCACCAACTGCAGCACATGAAAGTGCTCAAACGCTTTCTGGCATCATTCTTTTTTTACAACATGGGCGTACAGACCGTCCTGCTAGCAGCCACCCTCTACGGCAAGAGTGAGCTGGCCATACCGGTCGACAACTTGATAATCGCCATCATGCTCATACAGCTCGTGGCGATACCCGGCGCATTGTTCCTGTCATGGTTCTCGGGTAAGTTCGGGAACCTGCAGGCGCTTATGTTCGCAGTGGTCATATGGATCGGCATTTGCGTGACAGGCTACAGGATTCCGGCGGGAGATGTGATCGCATTCTATGGCCTAGCGGCCGTGGTGGGTTTCGTCATGGGCGGGATACAATCCGTGAGCAGAAGCACCTATGCGAAGATGATGCCCGTGACGAAGGATACGACGTCTTTTTTCAGCTTCTTCGATGTCACGGAAAAAATCGCCATCGTGATCGGCATGTTCAGCTATGGATACATCACGGAGTTCACCGGAGGTTCACAGCGCAACAGCGTCCTAGCCATGATGACTTTCTTCATCATCGGTCTGGCAATGCTGCTCATTACCTGGAACACTGCCAGAAAAAAAGTTTGACAACATGAAATTATACACAATAGATACGGAGCTTTTCAAGTTGGACGGCGGTGCCATGTATGGTGTGGTGCCAAAAGTGATATGGAACAAACTGAACCCTGCTGACGAAAACAACCTATGCACTTGGGCCATGCGCTGTCTTCTCGTGGAAGATGGCGACCGGCTTATACTCATCGATAACGGCGTCGGAGACAAACAGGATGACAAGTTCTTCGGACACTACCACCTGCACGGGCCCGATACCCTTGAGCGCTCACTGCGCAGGCATGGATTCCTCCGGTCAGACATAACCGATGTCATCCTCACCCACCTGCACTTCGACCACTGCGGAGGCTCTGTCATCCGCGAGGGCGATACATTTGTCACGGCATTCCCGAATGCCACCTATTGGAGCAATGAAAGACACTGGCAATGGGCCATACATCCCAACGATCGGGAAAAAGCATCCTTCTTGAAAGAAAACATACTGCCGATACAGGAAAGCGGACAACTATCCATGATGCCCGTTCCGGCTAAGGGAACGGCGGCATTCTCTTCGACCATGGATATCCGGTTTGTACACGGACATACGGATGCGATGATGCTCCCAAGGATCCTGTACAAGGACAGGACAATCGTTTACATGGCAGATCTTATCCCAGCTGTCGGACATATACCCCTTCCCTATGTCATGGCATATGATATGTTTCCACTGACGACTCTGACCGAAAAAAAAGCATTCCTAGAAGAAGCGGTTCATAACGATTATGTCCTGTTTTTCGAACATGACCCCGTGCATGAATGCTGCACCCTTCAAATGACGGAAAAAGGCGTTCGTGTAAAGGAACACTTCCCATTGTCCGCACTCTAATGTTCCGCTAGAGATAATATGAACTACGGCCGAGGTTTTGGCTGCCCGCGAAGTCAATTGCCTGATATCCTGGCCGTCAATGGGTATCTAAGGTTTGCATATCCTTTCATATCCACTTTCACGCTGCCCACCGTGATCGGACTCTCGATGCGCAAAGGGATATGATTACGGTCATCCGACACCCAGACATTCATTTTTTCGCCTCCGGAGAAGATGGTCCCGCTGATGAGCATAGGCCTGAATCGGATGGCGCGGTACCTGCCAAAACGGGTCTTTATGACCTCCTTTCCAAGGTATCTGATGAAAAGCGGGTATACCTGTTCATCTATGAACATGTTGAAGGGGATCTTATCGCCTGGCTTATATTTATCAAAATCAATGTTTCGGGCATAATAGATCGCACTTAACACATCTTGTACGCAAGGAGGCACCGGGTAATTGCCCTTTTTCGTTTCCGCCCGATGCTTCTGCTGGTCGAAACTAACATTTTCCTTGATGGTATACCCCCCCTCATACACATCCCGCTGAAACCTGTAGGGTCGAAGCGATGCCGTATCGATGAAGGATTCGTACTTGTCCCTTACCTTGAAGATCCAGTCGTACTTGGGGTTGGAAGTGCCTATCCCGGTAAGGTGGTACACCGGCTTGTTATTGTAGCTTGATTTTTGAACAGTGAAACTTGCATCCCCTGCGTCCACATAGATTCCAATCACGCTGTAATACACTTTGAACCGGATATTCTCTCCATCCATAAAGGATGTGTTCGAGATCCCGCAGAAATCATCGAACGCACTCAGGCTTACCACCGACAAGATCAGGAGCGAAAGCAAGGAAAACTTCTTCATGCCCAGAATTGAATTCTTTCATGTAAAGCTATGCAAATAGCCATCCTGAGCGTGTGACCTCCGTCATTATTAGCAGAATATTCACCCAACGGGTTCAGATTTTCCGAAAAACCCTTACCCTGAACACCAGCAGGCTTCCAACAATGGCAGGCATCACCAGATTGATCAGCCAGATACCGGTGGCAGCGGTGTAGATTCCCAGCAGGTTGCTGCTGTATATCCCGAATATCAGGAGGCTGTACTGCCAGCGTAGTCCGAGTTCCAACAGTGCGATGCTGGGCATGACTGCCATGAGTAGAAAGAAAGCGGAAACGGCCCAGAAGGAGGTCCACCATGCAGGGCCGGCATCCAAGGCTTGTAACATCAAAATGTATTGCAACACGAATATCAAGTAACGGAGCACTGACACCCCGAAAATCCTTGACAGGATCACGGTATCCATCTCCTCCAAAACGGAAATATGCCTACGCAACCGGCCAATGGCGGGTAATCGGTCGATGAACCTTACCAACCAACCGATGCGGAAATATAAAACAAGACCCACCAAGGTAGCCAGCCCTGCCATCATCCGAAAAAGAGGAAGCCAAACTCCGACCAACCCGCTTTCATGGGATCCCAAAAGATCATCCTCAAGAACAAAAAGAGCGATGATACCCGCCACCATGGTCACCAAAAGCTGGGCGAAGCTGCCCACGATCGTCAACGAAACCGAACGAATACGCATCCCCTCCGGAACATATAGTATGCGTCCACCATACTCACCGATACGGTTGGGTGTGCCTATGGAAAAAGCCACACCGGCAAGGATGGCCTTGAATGCCCGCCCAAAGGGAATGCGACAGAGATGTCGGATCGAGAGCTGCCATTTCCAGGCCTCAAGTCCCCAATTGACGATCGTAAGAAAAAATGTGAAAAAGATTTTCCAGGATGATGGTCCTTTCAGTACATCTGCGATTCCCTGCAAGTGCTGGTCGAAGTCTGGCTGCTCCTTGACCTGGTTGTAGACAGACCATGACAGCCAGCAGAACAGTGCCGGTCCAAGGAACCAGTTGAGGAATATTTTGATATTTTTGTACAGACCTTCAGATTGAAACCGCTTCAAATGTATACCCCCATTGTCGGAAAAAAATAAAATTATCCTCGGTGTGGATCCTGGCACCGTGATCATGGGCTTTGCATTGCTGGAGGTGAGTGGGCAAACCCTTCGGATGCTCGAAATGGATTCCCGTCGGTTAAACACCAAGTTGGAGATGTTCGACCGGTTAAAAACCGTCTACGAGACCATCAACGGCCTCATTGTGAAATACCGGCCTCAGGAACTTTCCATTGAAGCGCCATTCTTTGGCAAGAACGTCCAGAGCATGCTTAAACTCGGCAGGGCCCAGGGCGTAGTGATCGCAGCTGCTTTGCAGTATGGCATGCCGGTGACCGAGTACTCCCCGCGGCGGATCAAACAGGCCGTCACCGGCAATGGCAATGCTACAAAAGAGAAAGTGTGGGACATGCTGCAGCACATACTCTCTTTCCGGCACGAACTCGCGAAGCTGGATGCCTCCGATGCATTGGCCGTGGCTGTTTGCCATCATTACATGCAGCAATCGCCCATACCGGAGAAATCCAATAAGAAAAAATCCGGAGGCTGGGCCGATTTCATCAAGGATAACCCCCAGCGGATCAAATAGGGAACTTAGACGAATCTGCGCCTAAAATATAGGAACACAAAAAAAAACAGGAGCAGTAATAGCGCTGCGTAATGGAACGCCCCTGTAGCCAAGTCAAGTGCCAGCCTACCCGCCAGTACGAATGGAAATAGCCAAAGCCCCCACTTCTCCATGGCCCATATGCCTGACAATGCAGCCATGAAAAGGATTGTCAGAAATACCAAGCCGGCCGGGTAGAACATGCCGTAAGAAGCGAAAGCCCCGGTGAATGCATAGAGGATATTGATGAGTCCACCTGCGAAAAGAATCGACACCAGGATGGTAATAAACAAAGGTCTTTTCTGGTGCTGCATGTATTCTTCAGAGTTGTGAAATGATCTTTTCCTGAACGGAGCGAAATTGCGCATCCGTAAGCCGGAGTTTGGGTCGTGTGAAATTCAGGTCATCGGCCGAGTCGATCGGCACCA
>CAJBPC010000744.1 GCA_903957405.1 uncultured bacterium
ATTTATCTAAAAGATGAAAAGATCGGACAGGGTAAGGGTTTTATCGCATTGCAGATACACGACGGGGGCGGCATCAAAGTCCGCTGGAAAAAGCTCCGCATCAAGGAACTCTAGCATGGGCGAGGGGCGGAACCGTTCATACGATAGCCTTACGGTCATCATCCCTCCAGGGTTTTGCCAGTAGGGTTATCCGCCCGATGCATGGATGCAAAACGATTCATTTCGTTGCCGTGCATTCATACCATGCGGATGCATAGGGCAGTTCATATCATATTTTCTCAGAAGGGATGTAATAAGGGCGTTGCCCCACAGCTTCCGTATGGGAAGCAGGATACATGCAGTGATGAATGCTGTCTTCCCGGGTCATTCTAAAACCGCGATCCTTCCACCGCTGCCGGCCAGATAGATGCGATTGCCGTTCGGAGCTTTGCGACAGACATGGTATCCTTCTTTCGTCAGATTCTTCCAGGTCATTCCTCCGTCGGTGGAGAGATCCACGCCGGATGTTCCGCAGGCGATCAGCTCGCGACGGCTGATGAATTCCACACATGAGCGGTAGCCTGCGGGGGCGATCTGCGGAGGATTCCACGAAATCCCCTTGTCGTTTGACAAACTGCAATTCGCCTCTCTTAGGGTGTCCTTGGCAAAGTCACCGCCGACCACCACCATGTTGGTCTTCTTACCTTTCTGCCATACCGCTATACCATTCGCCCCGGTGCTTTGTCCCCCGGCCAGCAGCGGCAGTTCGCCGATGCCATTTGTGTGCAGCAGCCTTGATCTCTTCCCTCCGGTCACGGCTACATAGCTGCCATCTTTCAAAAGCCGGATATTGGTTCCGCTGGAAGCAAAGAATGCCTCGCCATCTTCCAGGGCTGGAAGCTCCTGTGGTGCGATCCGTTCCCAGCTTTTTCCGAAGTCCGCCGAGCGCAGTGCGTACAGCCTTCCTCCGATCGGGTCGCCGATGGCCATTCCGCGGCCGTCCGGTAAGAAATCCATTGCATCCAGGAAAACCCCCTTTGTGCTATCGGTGTAGACGAGCCGCCAGCTGACACCGCCATCTTCTGTAGTCAGGATATAAGCCGGTTCACTGATGCCCATGATGACGGCATGCATGGCGTCAAAAGCTTCTATGTCGCGGAAGTCTGTTTTCTCATGACCCTGCACGGTATGCCATGTCCAGTTCGTTCCACCATCGGCAGAGCGTCCAACCTTGCCATTGCTGCCACTCACCCATACGCTGTTGTCTTTTGTTACGGAAAGTCCACGCAGAGAGGTTTTCGGCCCTGTTGGCAGTGCCTTCAGTGATTGTGCGCGCATCTGTGACGAAGCGGCGAAAAGGAGCGCAAAGATCGACAGGATGATTTGTTTTTTCATGATCGTACCGGTTCAGGTAAATCTACTTTTTATTTTGACATGGCAACCGTCTCGACTGCGGATGCAATGTCGTTCAGCAGATATCCTGATCGATATCGTGGGCATGGTTTCCCTGAGAAATATGAAGGGAGGAATTTTCAGGAAGGTGTTTATCATGTTCAGAAAACCCCTAATTTCGCCACTGAAAACGCAATGTAGATGTGTGGGGGTGGCACTCAGGTCGATCACCGCACTTCATCATTCGACGGACTGTTAGCTCAGTTGGTTTAGAGCATTACTTTGACAGAGTAGGGGTCACTGGTTCGAATCCAGTACAGTCCACAAAAAATGCCGCAGGATGCAACCCTGCGGCATTTTACATGGTGATTTTCCCGATCCTTAAAGCCTCCATGGTCATTGACGATATTCGGTATCAGTTTAGTTTGAGGTCTTTTCAGACTGATCATGAGTTCGTACACGAAACCCCCTTAGAAATGATTCCGAGCTTGGCTGATTTTCTTTTTTCGCATCATTTTTTCTCTGGCTTGCCCGTTCATGGCTGATCGTCACGTCACCGAATTCGGAGCGGATCATGACATTGCCCTCACCTTTTCCGGATATACCGATAAACTTTTTGGTGAACTTCGGTCCTCGGTTAGATTCCCCATCATCTTTCACTGCATCTTTAATGTTGAAGTTGCTTTTGTTCTTCAGCTCCCCGAAATGCGTGGTGATGTCGAACCGGGCCTGCAGTTGCTCATCGGCCTCGATCTTCATGGAAGAGTAGGAGGTGCGGAGGTCTATATCCCGAAGGGATCTGTCCAGCCTGATGTTCAGGGCATCGCAGAAAGACATCGTCGCAGTCACGTCGCCACTGACCGATCTAAGGTTCACGGAAGAGAATTTCGTGGTCAGTTTTCCGCTACGTATTGATCGGATATCCAGCTTCCCGAATTCAATGGTCAGTGATGTGAGATTGCTGAGCTGTCCCGCATTGATGGATCCAAATCGGCTATCGATCTCCAGTGGTCCGTCGTAGTCTGGCAGTTGGATCGGCCCGAACTGGTTCTCCAAATGCAGCGGCTGGGTTTTGGGCAAGTAGGCGATATAATCTATTTTGATCTGCTGTGATTTTTGATTTTTTCCTCCATCATGTCCTTTTTTGAAGATGGTTTTGACCTTCCAGTCCCCGTCTGTATCGGTATCGGATATCTGGATATTGTCAAGCATTTGCTGCGCCTTATCCGCCGAAGTGGCTGTTGCCGTGATGGTCACATCCGCCTTCACCTCCGGTCGGTCCCAGGTGACGATCTTTAGCTCTCCAAAGCGGTTGTCAAACGTGATCTTATCACTTGACGTGACGGGATGAGTCTTCGTCCATTTTTTTTTGTTTTTCCAGGTCCGGTTCAATGGCGAAGGAACGGAGGGCGAAGAGGATCATCAGCACTGTGCAGGTCTGCATTTTCATATTTTCCGTTTTTGATTTTTATTGCTCAGTTTCAAAATGTCGAGTTGTCTTTCGAGTAGGAGGAGCTGCATCTGCAAATTGCGACTCATGGCTTCGATCAATTGTTCTTTGTTGGGATTGTCCTCAAGTATGTTGCGCAATGATCTGTAGCTGCTGTCAAGTACCGATATATCGGTATGGAATCTTTCATAGAGTTCGGGATCGTCTTTTGCGAAGTTTCGGATCTCTGTCTGCTTGCGCGTGATATCACTGCTGGTGTTGGCCAAGCGTGCTGCAAAGACCGGATCGATCTGTATGATCGAGGTGTCCCGATCTTCGAATACAGTCATCGTTTCTGTACCGACGTCCGGACTGACCTCATCTTTTTCACCTTGTTCGTGCTGCATATCGGTGTCCGTCCCGAACCATCGTGTCATGCCGATGGTAAGTCCTACGAGCAGTATGGCTGCGGCACTCCACCTTAGGAAGGGGATGGCGTGGATGATACTTGTCTTTTTCTTAAGTGGTAAACCCTTTTCGATATGGTCCCATACATGCGATCCCGGCATGTCCTGATCGAATTCGTCGCGTTGCTCGTGGATGGATCTTTCCAATGCATCAGACATGTTGTCCTCCTTTTTGGATGATTTGCAGAAGTTTTTTTCTTGCTCTGGAATATTGAGTCCTCACGGTCACTTGTGAAACCTGCATTATCTGCGAGATCTCCTCGTGGTCGTATCCTTCCAGCAGGTGCAGGCATATCACGGTGCGATATCCGTCGGGGAGCTCTTGAATGGCCTTGCGGATCTCCTTCATACGGTAACGCATAACCGAATCATCTATCGGGGTATCCTCCTGCGTCGCGTCAGCCACCTCATCATCGAGTCCGGTCGTGGGGAGGCGATTTTTCCTCATCAAATTGATCGAACGGTTCACTGTGATGCGGCGCAGCCATGTGCCGAACGCCGCACGTTCCCCGAAGCCGTTCAAATGCGTGAAGGCTTCCGTGAATGCCTCCTGCAGCACATCTTCCGCATCGGTCCTGTTGTTCAGGATCCGCAAGGCGGTATTGAACATGGCCCTTGCATACAGATCATACAGCTTTCTGTAAGCCTTTGCATCGCCGTTTCGGCATCTCTCCACGAGGAGTGCGGTCTCTATGTCCGGTTGTGTCGACAATGGGTCTCTTTGTCATGATAGACAAGGGATCTTTATAAATGTTGCACGGGGAGCGCAACCCTTCGGTTCCTGTATCATGGATCATTGCGTTTTTTGCTTGATCGGGATACTACATGTCTGTTTTTCCGTGGACGATGCAACATGCTACCGGTGAAAATAAATATGAAAGGGTTCAGGCTAAACCATATGCACCGCATAAAAAAAGCCACTCCGGATGATGGAGTGGCTTTTCGCTTTTCTCTTTGATGGATTTATTTTTTCGTCTTCCCTTTGAAGAAGTATCCGACCGATACGGCGAAGACGTTATTGCGCCATTTTTCATCCGCATTGAGCCAGTTTGACAGGCCACGGGTATAGTTGGCTGACACGAAAATTCCGTTTTTCAGCTCGTAACCTGCGAGGAAGTTCAGTCCCAGATCCATCCGACGGATCTGACCCGCATCACTGCCGAATTCGAAATCTGTATTCTCAGTTGGGTCATCCGTTGCTTCCAGCTTGCCGTTGAAGTTGTAGCCGATGTTCGGACCAGCACCTGCGAAGAATCCGCCATGTCCATTGCCTGCGGCCTTATAGACGAAGTTCAAGGGGATTTCAAGGGAATTGAACTTGAATAAATCTTTGTGATCCATGTGATCTTCCTGGGCACCGCGACCGCTATAGTTCAACTGGGGTTGGAAGGCAAGTTTGTCGTTCAATGCGATGTCCGCCACGAGGCCGAGGTGAAAAGCCGATCTTGGTCCGATGGCTTCATTTTCCGCTTTGTCGTTGGTGGTGACATCCGTGATGTTCAAACCGCTTTTGATACCCAGCCTGGTTTTCTGTGCCATGGCTGAAGTCGACAGGATGACGAGGGACACCGCAACGATTGCATTTCTCATGTTCATTTTTTTCTTGTTTATATGTGATGTAAAATATTTCAGGATCGATCATTGGACGCTTATGGGAAAACTGATCTCAATGTCTGAATGCCCTTTGGACGGATCGTCGTTCGGTCCCTTTATCCTCGGTTTGTGCATGAGCTTCACGAGCACGCTGCCCGTGCCTGCAGTCGTGGCTGACCATGAAGAGGAGAATCCGACAGGGTAGCCGTTGATGTCCTTGTCAGTCTTGGTGACCGATACGTTTATACCGGATGGGATGTAGTAGAATTCATGGTGGTCGGCCTGGCTGCTGATGCTGCTGCTGACAACCTTACTGGTGCCATTCACGATATTGCGCAGCGTCGTTTCCATGCTGTAGGCTTGGCCGGGTTTGAGCGTGATCCTATCGATCCTCGTAGGCGGATTCCCTCCATCCCCGTCGGGATCTTCGGCTGTGAAGGTGGCGATGACCGCGCCTGATTGCTTGAATACCAGATCGATCGCATTGATCGCTTCATGCTCGGTTTCATCATTCGGGTCACTTGCCTTTTGACAGGATCCTGCGACCAGAAACAAAAAAAGGATCACAGCCATTTCGTGGAAACGCTTTTTCATATTTATTTTTTTATGCTCATGGTCTGATGATCATTTCATGCGATGTGAGCAAACCCCCGACAACTTTCTGTACACGATCTAGGGATATCTGCTCATTAACGGGATGGAAC
>CAJBPC010000745.1 GCA_903957405.1 uncultured bacterium
GGACTGAAGCAGATCAGGGAGTCCATCTCGAATGGTCTTCCGGCATGGGGGAATGATTTCAAAACCGATCCAAGGCTGGACCATCGCTTGTCTTTGAAATCATATCGGTAGAGGCTGTCATGATAGGTCAATGTTTGATCGCTGTGTTCCAATTGCCGGCTTCCCAGGACATAGAGTGCATCTTGTCCCTCATTAAACTGGTAGGGTGTACGTATATTCTCCAGCCTGTCTCCGCCGCTGACGAACTCCCAATCATGGGTCCATTCCCGGTATCGGCAAATGAAGTCGCGATGTTTCCAGAAACCGGAGCCGCCGTATTGATACAGGGTATCCTTTCTGCGGAAGGCCATCAGTTCGAAATTATCACCCGTGAAACGAGTCGAGTCGATTCGCTTCAATCGGGGTTGACCTTTATGTTTTACCGCAAGGTATACCCGGTGCGTACCTTCCAGCAACAAGATGTTTTTGGAACCGTCTTTCACTAATACAAACCTGCCTCCTTTCAATGGCGTGGTGCCGAAACGATGGATCCCGGGGAGGTAGCATACCGTCTTGCTGATGGTATCGGATAAGATCACTTCTAGGAATTGGCTTTCAACGGGGGAATATTCAGCTATCTGCTGACTGTGTGCGTGGAAAATACTGAGGAAGAAAAAAACAAGTATGAAGAAATGACTTCTGACGTTCATCATGAAGCATGCGGGGTGTCTGGTATCTCCAAGGTAAATTGATTTTGCAGCTTATATTATTGTCATAAGCCAAAATCTTTCATGAAATTAAAATAAATCCATTAATCGGTTTTGATTAATTTTTTGACTCTTTTATTTTGTTGAATTCCATCATGGTTCAATTGTCATATTGAATTTAATCTTTTCCCATGTTTGCTTGACCAACCGTTCAAAGGAATCCACGACGCCTATGATGTATATTTACTGTAAATATTAAAAGAAAAGAAATTAAAAATTACGCTAGCTTCAGCGAAATCCCAAAACTGATTTCAGTACAAATGCGAACGGATATTGCTTTTGTGCCGATAATAAAATAGCATCTACAATTTCAATACATGGTTTATGACATTTTGGTTTTCTATTGTAAAATTGATAAAATACATTTTGTACATCCGAGGCGAGAAGTATGATTTCTCAGCCACTTCACTGCGTTTCATGCCGAATACGCGACCTGCTCGGATGGTCTATCTGGAAAGCGGGAATGATATAGTCAGAAATGATCTTTTGCAGATCAAATTTCTTGAAAAACAATTTAAACCCGGACACGTCATCTGGGATATCGGATCCCATTACGGTCATTACTCAATTTTTGCCGCGTCTGTTTCAGATCAAAAGGACAGGGTGTTTTCATTTGAGCCTGATGCCAAGGCCAGAACCGTTCAGGTGAAAAATATCGCAATGAATTCATTGCAGGATCGCATTAAAATCATGGATGTTGCCGTCAGTACGGCGGATGGCACTGTTGATTTTTTGGAACTTGACGGGAATTCAAATTCTCATATCATCGATGGTTCAACGGTTTCGGATTCGAAGGTCAAAAGGGTCCGTTCACGTTCACTTGACAGTTTGCTGATGGAGATACCTTGTCCTGACTATGTGAAAATCGATACGGAGGGTGCAGAAATAGATATATTGCGCGGTGGATCTGCATTGCTTTCTAATCCCAAAGTGAATTTCATTTGCGAGTTGCATCCGTTTGCCTGGGATGCATTTGGGGTGACTTATGCAGAATTCGAGCACTTGATGCAAAAGCACAACCGCACCATTACTTTGTTGGATCAACGAAAATCACTCTCCGATCTTCCTTTTTACGGAACGGTATTGTTTTAACTGAACATGGCCGGTCTGAAGGTCCTCACCGCCGCTTATTTCATGGTTGGTTATCATGAACCCTGCAATGGATGATGGATTCCATTGGTTCATGTGGTTTCATAAGACTTCCCTTTTGAAATGGTGTTCCAGTTTTTAGGCAGTGTGATTGTCTAACTCATGACATCAATGGATCGAGGGTACTTCAGTCTCGCGTTTCGACCTGAGGCTGGCCATTACATGAAATCCAAGCCATATTCATTCCTTAACGATCTTTCGAGCGTAC
>CAJBPC010000746.1 GCA_903957405.1 uncultured bacterium
AAGAAATGGGATGCCGAACTGCATTCGGCGATAGGTGCGGCAGGCGAACTGTTCGCCATCAGGACCGAACTATACGAACAGATGGAACCGGATACGCTGCTCGACGATCTTGTCATCTCTTTAAGGACCGCAATGAAAGGCTACATCATCCAATACGACCCGGAGGCATTTGCCATTGAACACGCATCCGCGAACATCCGTCAGGAAATAAAGCGCAAGATCAGGATCTCCGCAGGCGGCTTGCAATCGGTCATCAGGCTTTGGCCTCTGCTGAATATCTTCCGTTACGGCACCCTCTCCTTCCAGTACATTTCGCACAGGGTGCTTCGCTGGACATTGACACCCATCTGCCTGCTCCTCATGCTGCCCGTGAACATTCACCTGGCACTGCAGGATGGCCATCACCTGACCGGCACATACGACACCCTCTGCGGCTTACAGGGGTTATTCTACATCTCGGCCGCCGCAGGATGGTTTTTTGAGAACAGGGCCATACGCATCAAACTGCTCTTCATCCCTTATTACTTCCTGGTGATGAACATCTCCCTGTTCCTGGGATGCTTCCGCCTGCTGTCAAAACGACAGTCTGTGAACTGGGAAAGAGCGGAACGCGCAAGCTGAGCGCCAGATCCCACATCCAACCCGCTATGGGCGGCAATACCGGTCGCAGCAAAGATATCCGTAAAGGTCCGGGTATTAAAAGACACATCCTGGCGGGATCCGCTCAGCGAATGACCCGTCACGCGCGCCATCGAAAATCCAAGAACGATCTCGAAATTATGCTGCTCCGCCAGTCGGAAACCATAGCTCGCAACATTCTAGAACGTATATCGGTATCGGTATAAGAAGGAATGCTGCGGATCAGCACCGTTGGCTTCACACCCGGAGACCCGTTTGACAGAACGCTCACCCCGGATGCCCGGCCCTGCAACGCATCCTCCGTGCGCAGGGGCTTCTGATGCTGGATGCAAACGCCGTAGCCTACATCACGACTACATCAATATTACCCAATAAATTGATAATCAATGAATATAGACTACATCAAATCGAGTTTTTCCGAAATGAAAAAATCATTATCTTGAACCTTCCGCCAAAGCCGCCGGTCCGCAGTGGTCGGGCGAAAAAAAGACCATGATGAAAAAAGCATTTCTCTCCCTGCTGCTCATCCCTGCCATCGGCATCCATGCTCAGAACACCATCGGCATCCCCAGGATCATCAACTACAGCAAAGATGCCTACAGGGGAGGAACCCAGACATGGGACATCGATCAGGACAGCAAGGGAAGGTTATACTTCGCGAACAATGAAGGCCTGCTGACTTTTGACGGGAATTTCTGGAAGATCCATCCCCTTCCCAATAAGTCCAACATGCGCTCGGTCGCCATTGACGAAAAAGGCCTCGTGTATGTCGGCGGGCAGGGAGAGATCGGCTATTTCTCACCAGACGCCCGCGGAAACCTGCGCTTCACATCCCTGTTGCCGCTGTTGCCGGAGGGCCAGCGGAACATCACGGACATCTGGGATATGGAAGTCATCGGAGAGTCCGTATTTTTCAGGGTCGCCGAACGGATGATCCTGCAGCTGAACAACAACAGCTTTTCCGTCTACCCCGCCGCCACAGACTGGATATCCATGAAAACCGCAGGGGGGAAACTCTACGCCCAGGACAGGTCTAAAGGACTTTTTCAATTCCGAAGCCAGCGCTGGATGCCCATAGCGGGATCCGACAAACTCCTGACAGGTAAAACGATGGCCGGCCTCTTCCCTTCGGCCACGAATGCCCTCCAGCTGATCACGGGTGATTTTCAGTCATTCCTGCTGCAACAAGACAGCTTGTCGCAAGACCAACGATTCCGGGCACCCTCCGGCACATCCTCTGTCTTCCGCGCCATACGCATGAACAATGGGGAGATCACCGTCAGCACCTTGGCAGATGGCTGCCTGGTCGTCAAGAACACAGGCGAACTGATCCAGCGCATCGCACGCAAAGAAGGCCTGCAGAACAACAATGTCATCAGCGTCTTTCAGGACAGAGACCGCAACATATGGACCGGCCTCAACAATGGTATCAGCATCATTGCTTACCACTCCGCCGTCAAATTCATCACCCCCAACAAGGAAAACCAGGTTTCCGGCACCAGCTCAAGGATCCACCGCGGTTCGCTATATGTCGGAAGCTCCGATGGCGTCTACTCCGTCGGCATCGACAACGGAATGGACGACCTCTCATTTGTCAAAGGGGATTTCGCACTGGTGAAGAACAGCTCGGGACAGACATGGAAAGTGGATGAGGTCAATGGAGAAATGCTCATCGCTCATACCGGCGGATTGCTCAGGCTGCAGAACGGATCCGCCGAAAAGATCAGTCGCGACCCCGGATGGCTATTCGTACCCATGGACGCCATCACCCCCTCGCGCCATGTCCTCACAGGAACCTACTCCGGACTTAAGATGCTGGAATATGAAGGCGGTCAGTTCAAGGATATGGGTAACCTCCAAAGCGGTACCAGTGAATCCCTCCGGTTCCTGACAATGGACAATGAAGGAAGGATATGGGCATCACACCCCTACAGGGGCGTATACCTCATCACCCTTAGCCCCGACCGCAGATCTTTCAGCGCGGAACTCTTCACCGAAAAAAACGGCCTGCCATCCGTACTCGACAACCATGTGTTCAGGATCCGCAACAAAGTGGTCTTCGGCACATCCAAAGGCGTATTTGAATTCAACGGCGCAGAAAGACGATTCGAAAAATCCGCCTTTCTCGACACCATCATCGGAGATATGGACATCCGGTACCTGAACGAGGATGAGAACGGGAATATCTGGTTCTGCAGCGGCAAACGACTCGGCGTGGCCGATCTCAAAAAGATTCCCGGCAGGCCGCAGATCACCCTTTTCCCGGAATTGAAGGGGAAGATTCTGTCAGGCTTCGAAAGCATCTATCCCTACAACAGGCAAAACATCTTCATCGCCTCCGAAAGCGGGATCATACACTTGAACTATGAAAAATACATCGCCAATGAGTCCAGGCCAAAGGTCATCCTCAGCCTGATAAAAGCATCCGGCAGAAGCGATTCCACCCTCTATGGCGGATATCGGCGGGAGGCGGGAAACGAGCAGGAAACCAAAACCAGCCTTCACCCGGCTTTCAATGCCTTCCATTTTGAATACAGCGCCACCGCATATGGCATGGAAGACAATATCGAATACGCATACATGCTCGAAGGGTACGAACGGAAATGGAGTCCCTGGACAGACCGCCCTGAAAAGGATTATACCAACCTCTCCTCAGGCAATTATACCTTCAGGGTGAAGGCAAGGGACAACCTCGGACATGAATCTGAAACGGCCACCTATGCCTTCACCATACTCCCGCCCTGGTACATGTCATACTGGGCATGGATGGCATACCTCGCCATTGCCGCCCTCGGCATTCGCATGCTCCTATCCTTCCAGCGACAAAAACTGCTGAAGCAAAAACTCAAGTACGAAGAAAAACAACGGCAGATCAACGTCTTGCACCAGCTGCAACTCGAAAAGAACGAGAAAGAAATCATACAGCTGAAAAATGAAAAACTCGAAAATGAAATAGTCCACAAAACAAGGGAACTGGCGGACACCTCCATGCACCTCGTGGAAAGAAGCGACGCACTCCTGAAAGTCAAGGAATCACTCGAACAACTATACAAGAAAACCAACGGCAACCACGACATCAAAAAGGCACTCCACATGCTCAACGACATCGAAAGAAACAATGAGGGCTGGGAACGATTCGCCTCGCATTTCGATGAGATCAACAACAACCTGCTCAAAAACCTCAAAACTCGTCACCCAAAACTCAGCAACACTGACCTGAAACTATGCGCCTATCTCGAACTGAACCTGTCCTCCAAAGAGATCGCACAACTCATGAACATATCTGTAAGGGGTGTGGAGATCGGACGATACCGACTTAGAAAAAAACTCGGCATACACACGGAACAGTCCGTTCAGGATTTCCTGGAAGATTACAGACAATCCTGATACACGGTCCGGATTTTCGAAAAAAACGAATTGTTTCACGAAAACAGCTTGAAATCAAGAAAATAATCGAAATAAAAAAATATACGATAAAAAAGGCCATCTAATCTTAACTTGCGTACTTCCAGTTAAATAACCCACAAATACGACGGAACTGATGAGCCTTAGCAATACCCGCAGGGAAGTGATGCATTTCCTTGCGCAGAAGATGGATGATGCGATTGACAGTTTTCTTGGAAAAATCGATGAAAACTGGCAACCTTCCGACCTGCTGCCCGAAAGCACCAGTGTGGGTTTCATGGAACAGATACGTGACCTCCGGGAATCATGCAGAGACCTCCCATACGACTATCTCGCCGTACTGGTTGGAGATATCATCACGGAGGAAGCGCTCCCCACTTACGAGTCCTGGCTTACCGACATCGATGGCATCGGCAAATCAGGAGACGAGGGATGGACCAAATGGGTGCGCATGTGGTCTGCCGAAGAGAACAGACACGGAGACCTGCTAAACAAATACGTCTACCTCTCCGGCCGCGTCAACATGCGCCAAATGGAGATCAGCACCCAACACCTCATTGCCGACGGAATGGATATCGGAACCGCCCGCGACCCCTACCGCAATTTCGTGTACACCTCCTTCCAGGAAATGGCCACCAACATCTCCCACAGACGCACCGCCACACTGGCAAAACAATACGGCAACAACCATCTCTCCAAGATCTGCGGAGTAGTGGCAGCCGATGAAGCCCGACATGCAAAGGCATACAAGAGCTTCATCAGCCGCATCTTCGAGATAGATCCCAATGAGATGATGCTCGCCTTTGAAGACATGATGCGGAAGAAAATCGTCATGCCCGCCCACTTCCTAAGACAACAAGGCGAGAAGATCGGGGAAAGCTGGTCGCATTTCAGCGACGCCGCCCAAAGACTTGGCGTCTACACGACAAGAGACTATACCAACATCCTGGAAAGCCTCGTCAATGAATGGGAAATCGCTAAGATCTCCAACCTCAACGATGCTGCGGAACGCGCAAGGGACTACCTGATGAAACTCCCCGACCGCTTCCGTAAAATCGCCGAACGCACATCCATCAAAGCTCCGCTGGAATACGAATTCAACTGGATCACTAGATAGACCGGCATCGCAGTCTTTCCACGGTCTGCGGAAGATGCATCATCGCATCCTTCCCATGGGATCCAGAATGGATTGCAATGGTCCGTGTATGGACCGTATCAGGCAAATATGCCCCTCGCCAATGCGGCAGCGGATACAGCCATCAAAAGCATCAAGAATACTTCGATATAACTTAACACAGACAACTTTGGTGCCTGTCCAATATCGGGATCGACGCCCTTTTTCAGCTGAATCCGCCAACGGATCAGTGTCACCATCGGCCATAACTCCATCGCGAAGACAAGCAGGTACAATCCCATCTTCAGATGGAAAACGGAATTGGAAAGGTAATAGCCCGACCCCTTCTCCAAAGTGCCAAATGCCCGCCAAAGTCCGGTTGCGACAGACAACAGGGCAAAAACCCCATAAAAATTATCTGCCATAAAGACGGCTTTGAAGTTTCCGGCAACGGGTAGTTCGCGGAGCCGCTCGGCACGAAGCCAGCAGGCGCCAATACCCATCGCAAACGCAATCAGATGCAACGAGGCAATGACATATGATAGCACCATGCATACAAATTATGGCATTTGAAGTGCACGGCAAAAACACGATACCGCTTTGTCGCGCAGAAAAAAAACAGCCCGTCGACGGATCGATCATCCCAATGGACTTCCCCATCATGGATGCCGGACCAAGACCAACCGATACGGCCAAATGATATGGACGATGTCGCCCCATCATCTCGCATACCTTACTCTACAAGGCAGATAAACCCCTTGCGAAAATCACCAAAATTCCAGCCTTAACGCGCTTGCCCCTGCTCGATCCGCTTCCCCGCTTTTCGGATCGCTTCGAGTTGCAT
>CAJBPC010000747.1 GCA_903957405.1 uncultured bacterium
ATTCGGCGGAAGGAATCCCTGAATCACATACGATAAACCTAATTGAAAGCCATAGCGGAGATGGCTATCTGAAATAGATTTTAGAAAGTTTCCAACCCTCCCACACATACGGCGAAGCTCCGGTGGATGTGCCGATGAAGGGCAACGGATTCCGTGGAAGGCAGCACTGATAGATGTATGAAAAAGACTAGTAACGGGTCATAACGGAAACGAATGACCTTAATTAATTTTTAAAATTTCCAACCATCCCACACATACGGCGAAGCTCCTCTGGATGTGCCGGTGAAGGATCGAATTCGGCGGAAGGTAGCCCTGAAATACCTACGAAAAACCCTGGACGGGTTATAACGGGTATGGCTAACCGAAATAAACTTGCGCAAGGGCGTAATCCTCCGGCACGCCGATGTCGATGAAATACCCTTCCTGCAGCATGCCCTTGATCGCATGCCGCTCCAGGTAACGGGCCAGATAGTCCGCTTCGAAGGAGAACTTCTCCGGAAACGCCTCCTGTAAGAATACGGATCTGCGGATCAGGTACACCCCGCCATTGATCAAACCCTCCGCACAGGGCTCCTTCTCCATGAAACGGACAATGTCCTGCTCCGCACCGATCTCCACCCGGCCGTAACGGCTGAAATCCCGCATGGCTTTCAGCGCCACCGTGCAGTCGCATGCATGCCGGTCGTGGAAGGACTGCAGTTGCCCGAGGTCCACATCGAACCAGGTATCCCCGTTGAAGACGAAGACATCCTCCCCGCGCGCAAGCTCCAGCGAAGCGCGGATCGCGCCTCCGGTGCCTAGGGGTTCCCGCTCCACATGGCAGGTGATCTCCGCATAAGGATAACGGTCACGTATATGCGCTTCTATCACCTCGTGCAGGTATCCCAGGGACAGGATGATATGCTTCACGCCTTTTGCGTGCAGCCTGTCGATCAGGATGTCGAGGAAGGGCCTGCCCGCCACGGGTGCCATGCATTTCGGGAGGTCGGCCACGACGGACCGCAGGCGCGTACCCAGTCCGCCGGCAAGGATGATGCATTCAAACATATCGGTATGGTCATTGAAAAATACGATTCCGTTCGGCCCATCACGCGGACTGTCCGCTCCGGGGAAAGCCCTGCGGTCATGCCCGTGAGGGATCGTCATGGGGCCGCGAGCCGGACCTTGGCGGCGCTATGTCCTGAAGATCCCTTCTTCCGCCAGCTGGCAGAGGATATGCCCGATCATGATATGCGATTCCTGTATCCTCGGCGTGTCCGAAGAGGGTACGTTGAAGAGGATATCGCTCCATTGCTTCATCGTGCCGCCGGTGGCGCCTGTGAGGCCTATGGTATGCACCTTCCGGGCACGGGCGGCCTCGAATGCCTTCACGATGTTCACGGAGTTGCCGGAGGTGGAGAGGCCTATGAGCACATCCCCTTCGCCGGTGATGCCTTCCACCAGCCGCGCGTAGACGACATCATAGCCATAGTCGTTGGCGACCGCCGTCAGGTAGGAGCTGTTGCAGTGCAGCGCCTCCGCCGGCAGCGCCCTTCGGTCGGTGTAGAACCGCCCGCTGAATTCCGCCGCCAGGTGTTGCGCATCGGCCGCACTGCCGCCGTTGCCGCAGAACCAAAGGCGTTTCCCGGCCTGTATGGCCGTCACGATCATGCCGACCGCACGCTCCATGTCCGCTACCATCTGCTCATCCCGCAGGATCTGTTCCTTCACGGAAACAGAGGCGGAGATGATGGATCTTATCAAGTCTTTCATAGAGATAAAGATAAACATTCCGTCTGTTCCTTAGACTTTCTTTGCAGGCCTGCCGGCAGACATCACCGCGCCGCGATAACCGGCAGCGCGCTGTACATCCCTGTGCGGCAATGGGCCGGTCAATTGCCCGGTGCACCATGACTTTTCGCCTTATATTTGCCCATGCCTCCCCTGATCGTCATCATCGGACCCGCGCACCCCCTGCGTGGCGGACTGGCCTCGTTCAACGAGCGACTGGCACGGCAGTTCGCATCCACAGGGCATCGCGTGATCATCTATACCTTCTCGCTGCAGTACCCCGGCTTCCTGTTTCCCGGCACGACGCAGTATTCCGACGAGCCCGCACCGGCAGGCATCGATATCCGCGTGCGCATCAACTCCGTGAACCCCCTCAACTGGTGGCGGGTTGGCAGGGAGATCCGCGCGCTGCGGCCATCGCTGCTGATCGTGCGGTACTGGCTGCCCTTCATGGGGCCCGCCCTCGGAACGATCCTGCGCCTGGTACGCCGCCACGCCGACACGCGCGTCGTATGCATTGCGGATAACATCATCCCGCATGAGAAACGCCCCGGCGACAGGGCCTTCACTCGATATTTCATCGGTGCGGTGGACGCCTTCGTGACCATGAGCCGCAAAGTGCTCGAAGACCTGCGTGCCTTCGATGCGCAAAAACCCGCGCGCTTCGTCGCGCATCCGCTCTATGATAATTTCGGAGAGCCCGTCGACCGGAATGATGCGCGCAAGGCACTCGGACTCCCTACGGATGACAAGATCATCCTCTTCTTCGGATTCATAAGACCCTACAAGGGACTCGATATCCTCCTCGATGCGATGTCGGTTACCCGTATCCGTGAGGAAGGGATACGCCTCCTCGTGGCGGGGGAGTTCTACGAAGACAGCAAGCCGTACCTCGACCAGATCGAAAGGCTTGGACTGACCGATCGCGTCATCCTGCACACGGCATTCATCCCCGACAGTAAAGTGAAATACTACCTCTGCGCGGCTGACCTCGTCGTGCAGCCCTATCGATCCGCTACGCAGAGCGGCGTGACACCGCTGGCGTATCACTTCGGCAAGCCCATGCTGGTGACCAACGTGGGCGCCTTGGCGGATATGGTCCCGCACGAACAGGTCGGCATCGTGACGGCACCCGACCCCGCCGCGATCGCATCGGGCATCCAGCGCTTCTACGCCCTCGGCGAAGCGCATTTCATTCCGTACATCCAACAAGAGAAACGCAAATACACCTGGCTGCGGCTGGAAGAAACGATACAATCACTGGCAGATGCTGTACAGAAGTAAGGCACCCCTCCGCATCGGACTCGCGGGCGGAGGAACCGATGTGAGTCCATTCTGCGACCTCTACGGAGGCGCCATCCTCAACGCCACGATCACCCTCTATGCGCGCGCGCACATCGAGATCCTCGACGGGAAGGATATCATCCTCTGCGCCGCCGACCGGGGCGAGACGGAATCCCATCCCCTCGGCGACAGCCTGCCCATGACGGGGCGGTTAGACCTGCTGAAGGGTGTCTACAACCGGATACAGCGCGACCATCCCTTCGCGCCCAAAGGATTCCGACTGACGACACATGTCGATGCGCCGGCGGGCTCCGGACTGGGCACTTCCTCCACCCTGGTGGTGGCGGTCATCGGTGCGTTCGTGGAGATGCTCGGACTCCCGATGGGGGAGTACGACATCGCGCGGTATGCCTTCGGAATCGAAAGGGTGGACCTCGGCCTCGCCGGCGGCAGGCAGGACCAGTACGCGGCGACATTCGGCGGCGTCAACTTCATGGAGTTCTATGCGGATGACAAGGTGATCGTCAACCCCCTCCGCATCAAACCGCAATACCTCGATGAACTCGAGAACAACCTCGTCCTGTTCTATACCGCCAGTACGCGCGAGTCGGCACGCATCATCGAAACGCAGCAGAAGAACGTGGCGGACAGCAACAAGACGTCCATCGATGCCATGCATAACCTAAAGGAACAGAGCCGCATGATGAAGGAGGCCCTGCTGCAGGGACGACTGCATGAGATCGGGGAGATCCTCGACTACGGCTTCCGACAGAAGCGACTCATGGCCCGGGATATCAGCAACGACAGGATCGAGGAGATCTACGCCGCAGCACTCGCTGCCGGCGCCCTCGGCGGGAAGATCTCCGGGGCCGGCGGCGGCGGCTTCATGATATTCTACTGTCCGGGTACGACAAGGTACGCGGTGATCTCCGCGCTGAAGCGATTCGGAGGGGAAGTCCGGCCCTTTGGCTTCAGCAAGTACGGCCTCACCACCTGGGCGGGATGAGCGGAGCGAAGGACCTGGACTTTGGCTGTTCACATCACCGCCCACGGGACCTCACTCCATTGTCTTCCTGAGCGAAGCGAAGGACCTGGACTGTTTGTTGTTTCCCTCACCGCCCACTGGACCTCACTCCATTGTCTTCCTGAGCGAAGCGAAGGACCTG
>CAJBPC010000748.1 GCA_903957405.1 uncultured bacterium
CGTACAACGTAAAACCGATATTGGGCATTCCGATGTTCTGGATGACAGAGATCACGCATGTGCAACCAAAGCTTTTCTTCGTGGATGAACAACGCTTTGGCCCCTATGCACTATGGCATCACCAGCACCATTTCAGGGAGATCGATGGGGGCGTTGAAATGATCGATCTGATTCATTACAAGGCGCCTTTGGGTCCTTTAGGAAATATTGCCAATGCCCTTTTTATCCGTGGTCAGTTGGAAGGGATTTTCCGCTTTCGATTCAGTAAAGTGGAAGAACTCTTTGGGAAATGGGAACAAGGATAAGATCCATAGATGGTAAAAATCCTCCCTCGAAGGTGGATTTTCTATCCCGGCATGCGGGTGATGAATTTCTCGATCTGTTTGATCTGGTCCGTCACCTGCTGGGCGGTAGGTTTCATCGCCTTGGCTTTGCGAAAGAAATCTTTGGCAGCCCTGAATTCCCTTTTCTGGATCATGATCTGGCACATTTGAAGATAGGCCAGGGCTGAGCTCTCTTTGTCTGGAATACCTGCCTTGATTGCCTGCCTGATATAGCTTTCGCCTTGTTTCATGTCACCTTTCTGCATGGCCATCATGCCGAGCTGGAGTTTGTTGGCCCCTTCGGCTTCCTTCATGGCAGAGCCCAGCGAAAGGCTCTTCTTCATGTGGATCTCAGCGGAGTCGAAGTCCTGCTTCATCATCGCCAGATTGCCTTTCAGGGTATAAAATACCGAGCGGATAGGCTTGTACAAAAGGTCAGGGAACCAGATCGTCGACAGCATCTTCTCCGCTCCATCAAAATCTCCATCCTCCAGGAACTCCTGGATCAGACGAAGCGGACCAATGAAGAAATGGGTGAATATGAATATGATCCCAATCAGGTATAGTACGAGTGCAGGCAGAAATCCGCTGATCACATTGACGACTATCGCACCGATGAGGGCAACAATGCCCAGCCAGAACCTGTATTTGATGAAAACGTTAAACAATTTCATAGGATGCGAAAGTACATAATTTCACATTGGCGGATGCTGAATTGAACATTCTTGGGCGACTTTGATCAATTTAATTCCGTCTGTCGCCTGACCACCCAGAGGTCCTGTCCCCCTGCCGTTTGGGGATATTCAGATCCGTCATGGAATTCAAGCACCTCAAAGTGTTGGGACAGCATCTTACGGAAAATTTCAGCATTATGATATGTTGACATCATTCGGTGTCCTTGTTGGAGATAGTTTTTTGTATATGTGCCTTTGACCAATAATTGTTTTTGTTCCAATTCGCTGAGTTTTTCCAGGAACGCCGTGCCATGTGTGGTTAGTATGAACATACCACCCGGGTGAAGGGTCCTGGTGATCTCTGAGAGCCATGCCTCATGAAGATTTGAGTCGATATGGGTGAGTACCGAAATGGCTATCACCAGATCAAATCGGTCGTTTAAGAAATTCATCGGGGGTGAGTGGTCAACGGTGAAAAAGGTCGCATCTGTTATGTTCGACCGGTTCCATGCAATCATGCCAGGATTCACATCGACTCCGACGACGTCTGCATTTCCTAAAATATCTTTCAGGTGTCTTGTGATCCTTGCCACTCCGCATCCCCATTCAAGGATGCGGAGATTGTCTGACGGAATAAAAGGCTTCACCCTCTCCATGATCTCTTGTGCTGTCAACCGCCCGTCTTCGACATATTCTTTGTAATCAAGCTGGTACGTTTCATGCAAGTACCGGTCAGGCGGCAGGCGGAATGTGGGGTTTGATCTCAGAAAGCTCCTGTTTTTTCGCGCGTTCAGCAGTCTTGTCCATTGAAAATGGAGTTCGTCCAGCAACGACAATGAACCTGTTGCAGTGAAGATTCTTTTTATGAGGCGTTTAAAAGAAGACATGATGGCATGTGACTTGACCCTTTTCATAGGGTGATTTTTTAATCCTATCGGCATCGACAAAGAATAAAGCTAGTGTGAAATTATTGTTGTCCGAGATGATTGAAAATTAATTGAATTCCTGTCTTCAAAGCCTTTTTAATACTCAAAAGTTGATGATAGC
>CAJBPC010000749.1 GCA_903957405.1 uncultured bacterium
ACATTCGACACACAAACACTTCAATGGAATGAACTTAGCCATAGTGATTGCCGCTTTGGATATCGCGATAGCATCTTCAAACAAGAATTGAAGGGTCGTGTCATCATCAGCTCAGTGGTTTATAAACTGCAAAAAAAACACAATCTTCACTTGGAATATGGTGCCATTCGCGATGAACTCAAAAAGAGAAAGATCCTGAATCCCGGAATTGGGGATGTTTCCGACATCGTATGTGCAATCCGGTCATCCAAACTTCCAGATCCAAAACAAACGGGTAATGCGGGAAGTTTTTTCAAAAATCCTGTCGTCGAAGAAGAAATTTTCAAACTCATCGCAGCCAACCATCCACTGGTTCCATACCACAGGGCGGGTGACGGATACAAAATTCCGGCAGGATGGCTCATTGAACAGGCCGGTTGGAAAGGCCATCGGGATGGTCCCGTCGGATGCTACGAGAAACAGGCACTGATCCTTGTCAATCACGGTGGTGCAAATGGAAAAGACGTGGTGCGACTGGCAAACCACATTCGCGCATCCATCAAAGAGAAATTCGGCATCGATCTGCAACCTGAAGTGAACATCATCTGAGGACTGGAGAATACCCTCTATCCATTGCATTTGATGCAACCATTGAAAGCCGCCTTACATCTTAATAGGCGTAAATCACTGAGGAATGCAAAAAAGAGAACCTTCACTTATATTCTGTCTACTAATGGATATCATAGGTTTCGCAACCTACTCCATCCCATTGCTAGGAGAATTCGGAGATATCCTATGGGCGCCAATCTCTGCTGTGATATACTTCCTGACTTTCGGAGGATTCAAAGGAGCCGTAGGTGGATTATTCAACTTCATAGAAGAAATTATCCCCGGAACGGATTTCATACCAAGTTTTACGATGATGTATTTCTACCAGCGAAGTGGTAAAAAACAAATGCAGACAACTATGAAGATATCCTAACAGGATAAAAGCACGCGGCCAGTGCCGGTGCCTTAATCTATCGGATGTGCATTCGCTTTAGCCTGAACTTGATTTCTCTTTCCCCTGCTCACTGCATTGCTGGGCCTCGGAGGGTTTGATAATTGATGGAATGGTATACGGAAGGTTTGTCAAAAGCATCCTTTTTAAAGGATCAGCCTTTCAATTCTTCCAAGGATTTCTGCATACGAAACATCTCATCCCTCAGCCTGGCGGCCTCCATGAAGTCAAGGTCCCTGGCGGCTTTCTCCATGGTCTTCTTCGTCTGTTTAATGGCTTTTTCCACTTCCGGAATCGTCTTGTATGTCGCCTGGTCTTCAGAAACGAGACGGACAAGTTCTTCGTCAAAACCTACTGCACGGGCATCCGCCATGTCGTATCCCTTGATGTCAAGTACTGATGTCTGTGCAAACACCTGCTCCTTACTCTTTATGACCGTCGTAGGGGTGATGCCATGGGCCTTATTGAATTCAATCTGCTTGATCCTTCTGCGTGTCGTCTCATCGATGGTTTTCTGCATGCTGCCAGTGATCTTATCGGCATAGAAGATCACAAGTCCTTCCGAATTCCGTGCGGCACGTCCTGCTGTCTGTGTGAGTGATTTTTCATTCCTAAGATATCCTTCTTTATCAGCATCCAGGATCGCAACCAATGCGACTTCCGGGAGGTCTAGTCCTTCGCGTAAAAGATTAACACCAACAAGAACATCTATCACACCCAGCCGAAGTTCACGAAGAATCTCAATACGGTCCAATGTATCCACTTCGCTGTGGATATATTTTGACTTTATATTAATTCTGTGGAGGTACACATCCATCTCCTCGGCCATTCGTTTTGTGAGTGTGGTGACAAGTATGCGGAAGCCGCGTTTGATCGTCTTGTCAATCTCGTCAAGAAGGTCATCGACCTGATTGAAGCTTGGCCTGACTTCTATGGGGGGATCCAGCAGACCTGTAGGCCGCACTACCTGTTCCACCACTACACCACCGGTCTTTTCCAGTTCGTAATCGCCCGGAGTGGCGGAAACAAATATGACCTGATTCACCATCGACTCAAATTCATTGAAATTCAAAGGACGGTTGTCGAGTGCGGATGGCAGACGAAATCCATAATCCACCAATACCATCTTGCGACTTCGATCACCGCCGTACATTCCACTTACCTGCGGTATCGTCTGATGGCTTTCGTCGATCACACAGAGAAAATCGTCAGGAAAGTAGTCCAGCAAACAAAAGGGCCTTGTCCCCGGCTTGCGACGATCAAAGAACCTGGAGTAGTTCTCGACACCGCTGCAATATCCCAGTTCGCGGATCATCTCCAAGTCAAAATTGACCCGTTCGCTGAGGCGTTGCGCCTCAATATATTTACCCGATGCTTTGAAATATTCTACCTGTGCGGCAAGCTCATCTTGAATCTCCGAGAGGACTTGATGCAACATTTCTTTTGGTGCGAGGTAGAGATTGGCCGGAAAAATTGCAGCATTCTCCAAAACACCGATACGCTTGCCGGTCTTCAGTTCCAGACTTTCGATCTCATCGATCTCGTCACCAAAAAAAGTGATCCGATATCCATAGTCGACGTACGGCAGGTTGATATCTATGGTGTCCCCTTTGACGCGAAATGTGCCACGAGTGAATTCAAGCTGACTTCTGGAATAAAGGGCATTCACCAAACCATGCAGAAAACCCTGTCGGCTGATCATCTGCCCTTTGTGCAAGCGGATGATTCCGTTCTCAAATTCAGTGGGGTTCCCCATTCCGTAGATACAACTGACGGACGCTACGACTATGATATCCCTTCGCCCTGACAGCAGCTGTGAGGTGGCCTGCAGTCGAAGTTTGTCTAATTCCTCATTGATGGCCAAATCCTTTTCGATATACGTATCGCTGACGGGCATGTAGGCTTCGGGCTGGTAGTAATCATAATAAGAGACAAAATAACCTACAGCGTTATCCGGGAAAAACTGCCGAAACTCACCATAAAGCTGTGCAACAAGGGTTTTATTGTGGGTAAGTACCAAGGTGGGTCGCTGAACCTCCTGAATAACATTTGCAATCGTAAACGTCTTACCGGAACCTGTTACCCCCAATAGTGTCTGGTATTGCTCTCCTTCATGCAGGCCTTTCACCAACTCACGAATGGCATCAGGCTGATCGCCTGCGGGAAGATATGGGGATTGTAACTTAAACGACATGAACAACAAAGTTACAGGATGATGATCACCTCTTTGCCAAACTCAGATAGTCTTGAAATAATTGCTCAATCCCTCTTCCTTTCATGAAATCATCGGCAAAAGCGGAAATCTCCCTTTCAGTGTAAGGGATAAGTCCCGCCTCTCTCAGATGTCTAATGCGATGCTTCTCCCTTGAAGATATCCGACCATCAAGGATGAGGCCGATGAGCATAAGCAGCACGAAGAACGCCCGATCTTGCGGATTTGTATTCCTGATAGATTCTATAAACGTTGCATCATCCCATGGACCCTTTCTCTCGACGATGCCGAAGAGTCCAAAGAGATTTTGTGTCAGGAGAAAGTGGTTTCGATGAAAATCCCTCTTACTGACAGCGATGTATTGCAAGGTATCTGCAAGAATGTCAGGATCTGCATTCAGAAGCGGATCCGTGGATTGCACATATGCAATCAGTTCTTCAATTATGTTTTGGCCCATTATGATGACCCTCGCCTCTCTGAGGATCGTCCGTGTTCCGAAGGCATTCCAGAAAGCGAAAATCGGTATTCCTGCAAAATCCTGAATGGCCCGCACCAGATATCGACCCATGATACGCTGAATGAGGAATCGGAAGAAAATATTGGTCAATGTCGCCTTTAAAATAAAAGTCAGGTTCCAAAGCATAAGTGCTTTCCGGTTTACACCCATTAACGGATCGATGCCTAATGTGAGGAGTTCTTTACCTTTTTTCTCAAGTCCGATATCCATTAATAGATTTTGCTTTTCAGGATGGCTTTTGTTTTCATAATTCAAAAAACCTGTTGCCACTGCGATTTCATGCGCACACCAGATGTTCAGCATCGTTAGAATGACAATTTCAATTGCTACGAGCAGAACACTATACAGGATGAAAACAAGGGGGAAATCGAAATCAAAACCAAATGCGATAATATTCATGCTCGGAAACCAACTTGGTGCCAAGTAGT
>CAJBPC010000750.1 GCA_903957405.1 uncultured bacterium
AGGTTCATGATTGGTATGTGATTGACGACACCAGGTCGACACAGGAAGAATTGGCTGCCATGATACGGGCATACTCAAAGGAGCATTGAATTGGTCAGGTGAGCGATATGATTGACCATGAAAATAACACACGCAATGACATTCACAGCGCAACAGAATTCCTTCATGAGGGAAGCCATAAGACTCTCTGAAGAGAACGTAAGATCATCAAATGGCGGACCTTTCGGCGTGGTCATCGTGAAAGATGGTGTGATCATCTCGACCGGCGTGAACGAAGTCACAAGGCATAATGATCCAACAGCTCATGCCGAGATCAACGCGATCCGAGCCGCATGCAGGGTTCTTGGCACTTTTTCACTCGAAGGCTGTGAGATTTATTCCAGCTGTGAGCCCTGTCCGATGTGTCTGGGTGCCATCTATTGGGCCCGTCCCTCTGCGCTCTTTTTTGCAAACACGCAACAGGATGCAGCGGCTATCCAATTTGACGATCAATTTATTTATCAGGAGATAGCCAGGAGCCATGCTGACCGGCGACTTCCTACATACCAGATGCTCCGCGATGAAGCCCTTCAGGCTTTCAGGTTATGGAAGGATGATGAAACAAAATTGGCATATTGAGCCGTTCGATGATCGATTTTAGCCCTATCGATGTTTGCTTTTTTTTGGAGACTGCGCAGCCCTGCGAAACTTCTGACTTGACGGCATGATCTTTTCACATTACCGGTCATATTTTGATTGGCGAAGTTCTGGCTCCTTGAAAAAAACTAGGAGGAATATCAAAACCATGATTGCGATCCCGGCAGGTATCAGCCAAACTGAAAGCCAGTCTGTCACTGCAATTGTACCTTCTCCTGAACTTGTGAACCGGTCTTTGACTTTTCCTGCGAGTACCGAGCCGATGAACATTCCCACCCCATAAGTGGCCAGCGTGATGAGTCCCTGGGCCTGAGATTTGATTCTTCCTCCTGCTTTTTGATCCGTGTAGATCATTCCCGTCACAAAGAAGAAATCATAGCACACGCCATGAAGCAGGATGGCTGCATAAAGCATCCATTCCCTTTCACCTGCACCACCATATCCGAACAATACGAATCGGAACACCCATGCGATCAGCCCGATAGCCAGTATCTTCCGCACCCCATATTTACGGAATGCGAGCGGCAATAGCAGCATGAACACCACTTCGGAGACCTGTCCGAGGGACATCTTGTTTTCGACCTTGAAAGTACCGGGATCGACTCCGGGCATAGCTGCCTGATAGGCATCCGTTATGGAAGGATTCGCCCAAGTGTAGTAAAAGGACAGCGGGATGCAGACCAGTATCGATGAGATGAAAAAGATGGCAAAGGATCTATCCTTCAGCAAAACGAATGCATCTTTTCCGATGATCTGTGCAAAACTTATTTTTTCTCGACTCACCGGTGGCGTTGCCGGTAGGAAGAACGCCATGATGCCCAACAGTCCGGCAGCGACCATTGCGATGCGGAAAATATCCACTTTATCACCTACACCCATAAATCCCACGAGATTCACCACTGCGATCCAGGCGATGGTGCCGAATACGCGGATTGAAGGGAATTCCTTCTCCGGGTCAGACATGTGCCTCATTGAAATCGAGCTCGTGAGGGCGATCGTTGGAGCGAAGCTGAGGCAGTATGCCAGCATCACCCATACGAACATGTCGGCCTCATGAATCGTGGAGATGAGATACAGTATACCGGCTCCAATAAGGTTTAGCACGCCAAGGACGCGTTGTGCATGGAAGAAGCGGTCAGCTAGCATCCCCACAAAAAAAGGTGCTACGATCATGGCTATGGAGAATGCTGCGTAGCTGCTCCCCACTTGGTCTCCGCTGGCCTTGAGTTGAACAGTCAGATACTTGCTCATCTGACCGTACCATGCGCCCCAGACAAAGAACTGCAGGAACATCATCAAGGAAAGCTGGATGCGGGTATTGACCTTCATATGCGGGTGGGTATTATCTTTTTGTATCAGTGAATTTGACTCTTTTATCTTAGACCATCGTATGTTTCCTGCTAATGGCTCAGTTCCTTCAGGATTGTTTGGCCGGTATTGGCTTTTTCTTTTGCGTTTTTTCAAAGTAACGGCAGATTTCTTTCAAACCACATTTCTCACAGTCAGGTTTTCTGGCAGTACAGGTGTATCTGCCATGCAGAATCAGCCAGTGGTGGGCTTTATGGACCATTTCCTCCGGGATGTGTTTGATCAGCTGTTTTTCTGCCTGGAGCGGGTTTTTGGCATTCCGCGTCAGCCCCAATCTTGCTGAAACGCGGAACACATGAGTATCCACCGCCATATTCGGTTGCTGGTCAATCACAGAAGTGATCACGTTCGCCGTTTTGCGACCTACGCCCGGCAGCTTCACCAGCGATTCCACCGTCATGGGTATTTCACCATTGAAATCGGCCATGACCATTTTACCCATGCCGATAAGGTGCTTCGTTTTGTTGTTGGGGTATGATATGCTTCTGATCAGCGGGAACAGATCTTCAAAACTTGCCTCTGACAGGGATTCCGCCGTGGGGTAGCGTTCGAAAATCGCAGGTGTGGTCATGTTGACCCGCTTGTCAGTGCATTGTGCAGACAGTATGACGGCCACAAGGAGCTGGTATGGAGAGTCATACAATAGCTCCGTTTCGGCATCAGGCTGATGTTCCTTGAAATAATCGAGGGCGATTTTATATCGCTGTAGCGTCGTCATGAAAGGATAAAATCAACGCTAATCTAATCATATCCCGTCAATTACCGGGATTGTTCAACTGGTTTTGGCGATCTGGCATATTTCATGATCCTGTCAAGGGCACCCTCAGAGGGTGAATAGGCGATGGAGTCTAGATCGAGCCTTACCAAATTGAGGGATCTGCATTCCTCTTTAAGTTCGGGATTGTTTTCGAGTTTGTTTTTGTATGTCTTTTCTTCCAGTGAAGACATTTCATCGTAGATAAATTTGATCAAATCACCGTTTGCGTTGTTTTTCATAATACAGTTTTTAACCGGGATTGATTATTGATTCCCGTCATCCTTAGATTTGTTAGGATTGTGACTGCTATGTTTTCAAAAGGGATCGGTAATTCGAAATAGGGTGTATGCGGATATCTAACGGAGGCATTGTTGGATTATTGCTTCCAATCGTAAATTTCCTAATATTTTCCTGGTGAAACCACGAAAACTTGTTCATTATCCCTTTTCATGAAGTATTTTTCTCTTGCAATTTTTTCCAGTGCGGCTGGATTCATCTTTAAATCTTCGAGTTCATTTCTGCTTTGTTCGATTTGGGCTTTGTAATAGTCCCGGCTGCTTTTGAGGTCGGATAATTCCTTTGTGCGGCTCACCTGCTGCAACAGATCATAATGATCGAAGAACAGGATCCACACGCAAAAGAGCAGTGTAGCGATGAGGTATTTGTTCCTTATCCACCCCGCAATCATTTCTACCAAAGGCATTCTGATGTTTTTATGCGCTGAAATTACAGGTTTTTGTTGAACCAGCACGCGGACCCGACCGCCATTGCATCCGGGGCCGCGCGCTGGACAATGATATTTTATTTTCCGAAGCGGAAACGTCCGCGGGGATAGATCGCATTCATGCCAAGCAGTTCTTCTATTCGAAGGAGTTGGTTGTATTTCGCCATCCTGTCGGTACGTGATGCGGAACCCGTCTTGATCTGACCGCAGTTCAATGCCACGGCGAGGTCTGCGATCGTTGTGTCTTCCGTTTCACCACTTCTGTGGCTCATGATGGTCGTGTAGCTGTTATTCTGTGCCAGTTGCACCGCATTGATGGTCTCTGTAATGGTGCCGATCTGATTGACTTTGATGAGGATGCTGTTTCCCACGCCGGTATCAATGCCTTTCTGAAGGCGTTTCACATTGGTTACGAACAGGTCGTCACCCACCAGCTGGCATTTGGATCCATCCGCGTCTGTGTGTTTTTTCCAACCTGCCCAGTCATCCTCTGCCATTCCGTCTTCGATGGAGATGATCGGATATTTCGATACCCATTCTGACCAATATGCTACCATCTCATCGCTGCTGATGACTTTTCCGCTGCTCTTATAAAATTTGTATGTCTTATCGGCATCGTTGTACA
>CAJBPC010000751.1 GCA_903957405.1 uncultured bacterium
CTGTCCGCTTGGGCGACACAGCTAAACACGATAGCCGGCATCGCGGAGATCGCCGGAGCACTGCTGCTCATCCCCCGAAAAACCCGGAAGGCTGCATCCATAGGCATCATCCTCATGCTGATCTGTTTTATACCGAGCCATATATGGTTCATACAAAAAGGCAATTTCAGCATCGGAGCTTTCACTATGACTCCATTCATCGCATGGACAAGGATCCTGCTGGTGCATCCATTGCTGATCGCTTGGGCGTGGTGGGGCGGTAACCACGGCGCAGCAGGAGGCGATCGGTAGGCTGGACGGCATGTTCGCGATCTGCTGGATGGACTATGAACAAGGTTCCGTATCCCTGGCGCGCGATATGGCCGGCATCAAACCATTGTACTACCATGCGGGCAAGAGCCTGATCTTCGGCTCTCCACTCAACCAAATCCTCAGCCTGCCCTCTGACGCTCCATACGCGCTCTCGCGGGAAAACATGGTCGACTATTTCACACTGGGCTACATGGTTGCGCCTAACAGGATCTACAGCAATATCAAACAGGTCAGGCCCGGAGAAAGCATCAGCTTCTCCCTACATCCGATGGTGCAAAAGAAATCAAGACCTTACTACACGTATGCCCGTGCCGGCGAACACGAAGCGGAAAACTTCACAACCGTGCTGGGCAGCCTGATCGACAAATCGGTGAAAGAAGAATTAGTGTCCGATGTGCCCGTCGCCACGTTCATGAGCGGTGGCATCGACAGCCCCGTCATCAATGCCTATGCGAAGAAAAACAAGGATGACATCCGTGCGTTTTCATTTAAAAATAAATATGAAGAAACGCTGGATGAGTCAATGACCGCCAATGAATTAAGCAAGATCATCGGATTGGATTACACGAATGTAAGTTATGACAACGCGGATGTTCCGGGGATCATCGACGATCATTTCGCGTTCATGGGTGAGCCGAATGGGGACTTCTCCACGATCCCCACCTATATCCTATGCAAAGAGGCGAAGGCATCCGCGACCGTGATCATGTCAGGTGATGGTGGTGACGAACTTTTTTACGGGTACAACAGACATCTGGCCTTCCTCAGGTATGGATATCTGTTCAGCCTTCCGGTATGGCTTCGGAAACTGGCGGGAGATCTCATTTCACGCATCACCGGAATCAAAGTGTCTAATCCCATTCGCTATATCGCTGATGCGGGAGAGGCCTATCGCGACACACAGGTATCGATGAATCGGGCGGAAGTCAAGAGGATATTAGGAACCGACAGGTTTTCCACCGCTTGCGACGAGGTATTTTCGGCAGGTGCATGCATGGATGATGGACATATCCGTGATCATTCCCGTCTGCAACGCTGAGCGGTACGAATGACCATTTGACTTCCCCTGCGTTCCGCAATAACCCTATCGATTGAAAGTGTTTCCACAAACGCATTGAAACACAAAGCCCTCCTTCAGATCTGAAGGAGGGCTTTATGCTTAATGCCGGATCAGGCGTTCCGGTTGATGCAGTTGAGGTCGTTGAACGCGACTTCCAGGCGTTCGATGAAGCGCTCCTCGCCTTTTCGCAGCCATACCCTTGGATCGTAGAATTTCTTGTTCGGCTTCTCAGCCCCTTCGGGATTGCCAAGCTGTCCCTGCAGGTAGGCTTCGTTCTTGACATAGAACTGATGTACACCTTCCCAGAAAGCCCACTGAAGGTCGGTATCGATGTTCATCTTTATCGCACCATAGCCGATGGCCTCCCGTATCTGGTCCTGTGGAGAACCGCTTCCGCCATGGAAGACGAAGTATACGGGATTTGCAGCCGTGCTGTATTGTTGTTCGATGTATTGCTGGCTATTGCGAAGGATCTCGGGACGCAGCTGCACATTTCCCGGTTTATACACCCCGTGCACGTTACCGAATGCCGCTGCGATCGTGAAGAGATTGCCCACCTTGCCCAGCTGCTCATATGCGTATGCCACATGCTGGGGCTGTGTGTAGAGCTTGTCGTTGTCTACATCGCTGTTATCGACGCCATCTTCTTCACCACCCGTGACACCCAGTTCGATTTCGATGCCCATTCCCAAGGGTGCCATACGTTTGAAGAAGTCCACGGAAGTCGCAATGTTTTCTTCGATGGGTTCTTCCGACAGGTCAAGCATATGAGAACTGAACAACGGATGCCCATGCTCTTTATGATGAGCTGCGCCGGCATCCACCATGCCACTCACCCAGGGGAGCCATTTCTTGGATGCATGGTCGGTATGCAGAATGACCGGCACGCCATAATACTTTGCGACGTTGTGGATATGCAATGCTCCGGAGACGGCACCGCTTATGTTTGCCTGGAGTGCATCATTGGGCATGCCCTTTCCAGCTATGAACTGAGCACCACCGTTGGAGAACTGGATGATGACCGGGGAGTTGACCCTGGCGGCCGCTTCCATAGTGGCATTTATCGTATTGGTACCGATGGTGTTGACCGCCGGTATTGCGAATTGATTGTCCTTTGCATCTTTGTAGATGGCTTCGAGTTCTTCACCGAAGAGAACACCTGCCCTATACTTGCCCATGCTTGAAAGTTTGTTGAGTGCGCAAGTTAAGGAATTTAAGGCTCACAACAGAGCTCAAGGCCCGGACATTGCGCGTTCGTACATTTTACAATAACAGCCACTGCGCTACATCTGATTGCGGATGGATGCCCTCATTTGCCAAGGTCCATCACGCAGCGAAAACCGATATGGTTGGTGCCGGAATTGACTTCCCCCTTACCGCGCGTGCCAACCATGTAGCGGGTGCAGTACTGGTCGGTACAAAGGAATGACCCACCCCGCTGTATTCTTTTCTGGACCCCGGGCTCCATGGGGTCGTAAGAATCCGATGGCCCTTTTGGATTGACGGCGACCTCTCCCATTTCCTTCAGGCTGGCATAGTAATCATTGCGGTACCAGTCAGCACACCATTCCCAGACGTTTCCGGCCATATCATACAGACCGTATCGGTTGGGCGCATATTTTTTCACCGGTGCGATGCCCCGGAAGCCATCCGTACCCACATCGCTGTTCGGGAATGTCCCCTGGAAGGTGTTGGCCATCCATTTGCTATCCGGATTGATCTGGTTTCCCCATGCATACAGATTCCCGCTTTCGCCGCCCCTGGAAGCAAATTCCCATTCCGCCTCTGTCGGCAGGCGCTTGCCCGCCCATGTCGCGTAGGCTACTGCGTCAGGATACGCGACATGCACCACAGGGAAGTTCTCCCTGCCCTTCAGGTCGCTGTTGGGCCCTTCAGGATGCCGCCAGTTGACGCCATGGACATAGGCCCACCATTGCAAGTGGTTGTTAAGCGGTACTTTCTCCGCTGGGGGGGTGAAGACGACGGAACCCGCCACCAGATTCTCCACAGGAGCATCCGGAAACTCCTCCTTGGTTGGCGTGACCTCCGCGATCGTGACATATCCCGTTGCCTTCACGAACAATTCGAATTGAGCATTGGTGACCTCCGACGCATCCATGAAAAATGGATCCAATCGCACCCGGTGCACCGGCCGGGCATCATACATATCCTCCCTTCCGCCATCCTGTATGCCGAC
>CAJBPC010000752.1 GCA_903957405.1 uncultured bacterium
GAGTATGTCAGGGTTTATCAGAAGAGCTGCAATGACAAGCACTGCAAGGGAAAAACCCAGTGTCAACACAATGGAGGGCAATCCTTCCCGGTACATGACAAGAAAAAAAGAGAAATAAACCAGCGCAAGTCCGGTCTCACTCTGCAGAACAGACATCGCCGCAGGCAGCAATACCAATGCTGCAGCGAAAAGCTGATCCTTGAGTCGACTGAAATCGGTTTCCACACGGGCCAGGTATTTGGCAAGTGCCAGATTCACAAAAATCTTGCATAGTTCCGCAGGTTGCAACTGGAAGCTGCCAAAACGGATGATCGACTTTGTTCCTTTAACCTCTGTATGAAATGGAAACACAAGTAACAGGAGAATCATGCCCAACAGATACGATAGATTGGCGGTGGCTGTGAAAAACTTGCTGTCGGTAAGGAGTATGAACGTTCCAAGCACCATGGCCAGCAGAAAGTAAAGAGACTGACGGCTATAGTCTGTCTTAAGCGATAGGAAGCCCTGCAAAACAGACTCATTTCGATGAGTTGCGGCAAAAATGCTCATAATGCCGATGAATGTCAATATCAAATAAACCCCAATAAGGGTCCAATCGATACCTCTGGATATTTCAATTCCACGGGATTTCATCTTTTCTCAGGATTGCGGCTGTTCTGATGGTATCGTTGTGTCTGATCGGTGATCTACCGGGGGATTCAGGATCCGTAGATGGCTTTGTGCGGTCAATCCCTGACTTCGGCGATTTCTTGATGACAGAATCAATCCTGGGCTTATCAGGGGCCGGAGGGGGAGCGTTGATCAATACCGAACTGTCTCCAAGCTCGAGTGCGATTCGTATCCTCCTGATAGAGTCAAGTCGCATGCGTTTCTGCTTGATGACTGGCAGGATGATCTCCTGATTTGCGATCCTGTCAGCTTCTTTTATACGGCTCGGACGCAGCGTGTCATTTAGATATTTCTCCATGATCATGGAGGCGATGGGACCAGCCCATGTCCCGCCAAAACCCGCGTTTTCCACGATCACCGCAATGGCGATACGTGGATTCTCTCTGGGTGCGAAACAAACGAACCAGGAATGATCCTTGAGTTTCTCTCTTTTACCGTTGATTACGCCATAGTTTTCCGCAGTACCCGTCTTCGCAGCAACAGAAATCCCTTCAAGCCTCGCCATGCGAGCGGTTCCATGTTCTACCACATCCTGCATCCCCAACTGAACAACTTCATACGCTTCAGGGGAAATACGCGTGACTTCATGCTTAATTTTAAAGGGACTGAGCATCGAATCGCCCTGTCCGACACCATCTATTTTTTCCACGAAATGCGGAGTGTAATAATATCCTTTATTGGCGATGATACACATCAGATTGGCCATTTGCAATGGTGTGGATGTCATCTCACCTTGTCCTATGCCGAGAAATACATTATTACAGGAATTCCACACACCACGGTAAAGCCTGTTGTAAAATGTAGTATCTGCAATCAATCCCTTATCCTCACTTGGAAGGTCAACCCCCAATCTCACCCCCATTCCGAAAGAATTCGCATAACGCTGCCAATGCTCATAGCCATTCTTCACGTTTGGATAGGTCGGTTTGTCTACCACCATCCTGTAAATATGGCTGAAATATGAATTGCACGAATTAGCCATGGCATTGCGCAGATTGGATGCATGTCCGCCGCCGGCATGCGTGCATCGTATGGGTCTTCCACAGCTATAATATGCGCCGCCGCAGCCATAACCATACTCTGGCGTAATGACACCCTCATCCAATGCGATCAATGCGCCCATCGGCTTAATGGTCGAGCCGGGGGGATACTGCCCTTTTATGGCTCGGTTGAATAGAGGCCTAGCCGTGTCGGTAAGCAACCAGGAGAAGTTTTTCCTGCGCTGAGAACCGGTGAGCAGATTCGGGTCATATGTAGGACCGCTAGCCATGGCGATGATACCACCTGTCTTTGGCTCAATCGCGACCACCGCTCCGAGCTTGTTCGCCATGAAACGCTCAGCTAGCATCTGAATATCCATGTCAAGGTAAGTACGCAGGTTTCGGCCTGCCGTAGCTGCAGTGTCGTACTTGCCACTCTCGAATGAGCCAACGATTCTGTTCTTATTGTCCTTCAACTGATAACTAACCCCTCGCTGCCCCATCAGAATCGACTCATAGTACCTCTCCATCCCGTTGAGTCCCATGTAGTCACCCATCTGGTAGAAGTAATTTGTGCGGCGGAGTATGGTGGAATCCACCTCCCCGATATATCCAAGGATATGTGCAGCTGCCTTGTAAGGGTAAGTTCGGATAGGTCTTTCCTGCAGATAGAAACCAGGCTCGAAACGGTAAATATTCTCCTGCAACTTCACGAACTTATCCATATTCAGCGAGGGCTCAAAAACCGAAGGACGATAACGGCCGTTCTTGAGAATTGCAGCAACAAGCCTTTCCTTGAATTCCGATGTGTCGATACCCAGAATCTTACACACCCCAAAAGTGTCAACCCCCCTCAGCAAATTCGGTAGGATCATGAGTTCACGGGTCAGCGTATTCTCCAGTACCGGCCTGCCCTTTCTGTCGAAAATGATCCCGCGGTCGGGATAAACGATATTGCGATAAAC
>CAJBPC010000753.1 GCA_903957405.1 uncultured bacterium
CAATTCGATCAGTCTCGGCCAGACTGATACAAGTGAATCGATCAAGTATATCTGTAAAATCCGTCATTGACTTTATGTTCAAAAGGCAGATGCATTTTCAGGGCACATAATTGACTTTAACACTTCGTCTTGCTTTTGCCTGTTCCCAGTTACGACTCCCTGCACCCTCGTAACATAACCAATGGGGTCTGCCTTTATATGACAAATGGGGTCTCCTAAATACTGTATTTTGGTGAAGCGGTATTTTCAAATAGACTATGGCAGGAAGGTGAAAAACCGATCAATGATTAAACGGAAATCAAAGAAGTGAATCAAATAAAACAGAATCTTTCAAACCTGAATTCCATGACAAAAAATTCATGCCACTGCCCCGTCAGTGTGATGGGTGAACGCTGTAAAATCCTTTTACCTTTTACCCAGCTTCACTCCTGGTTTTCTTTCAAAACGATATACTTTTTTCAAAGTCTACCCAATTTCGATTCATCATCTTGATGAAATTGATGCCGCTTTCGATGGAGGCTCGTTAACTTTAATGACCAAATCAGGGATACAGGGGAAACTCATCATGATGAAGAAAAATACCTGCATGAATACAAGAGCTTTATCAGCATTCCCTTCATTGTGTTTGAATCCTAACCCAAACTGTGGCTTCGATTGTCATGAATGCCGTAAATCATCTAACGAAAAAGTATGATCAATGTATAGGATCCCCTTACTGCTATTACCCTTCTTTTTTCTATTGACAAACCTTCGTGCACAATCAACTAAAGGACCGGATCAGCTTATCGTAAATGTCCAGATGTTAGATGGCACGGGAGTTCCGGCGAGAAATGCCTCCGTCAGGATCCGAGGTGGAAAGATCATTGCTGTTGGTGAGATTATTGCCCTTAATGGTGAGAAAATCATTGATGGAAAGGGTTTGGTACTAGCTCCGGGCTTCATCGATTCGCATAGTCATCATCTGTCGTATCTGAAACGACACCCAGAGGCTTTGGCAACGTCGAACCAGGGAATTACCACCATCGTCATCGGACAAGACGGGTCGGGTGAACCCATGGATACCCTGGAATCATTTTTCAACACGCATAAAGTGGCTGTAAATATTGCCAGCTATACCGGTCATACATCCCTTCGAGAAATGACAATGGGCGAAAATGATCTGTTGAGAAAAGCTTCAGTACAGGAGATAGAAAATATGAAAGGAATCCTGCAAAGTGAAATGCATAAGGGATCACTCGGTCTTTCCACCGGCCTTGAATATGAAGGGGCATTCTACAGCAGTCCGGAAGAAGTTATCGAGCTGGCAAAAGTTGCTGCTGCTTTCAAAGGAAGGTATATCAGCCATATACGCAGCGAAGACCTTACACTCAGGGCCGCCATTGAGGAAATCATCACCATTGGCCGTATTACTGGGATGCCCGTAAAGCTGTCGCATATCAAGATCGCCAATAAGGACGATTGGGGCAGTGCCGTACAGATCATCGCCCGACTGGAAAAAGCAAGAGGCGATGGTATTGACATCACAGCTGACGTGTATCCATACACCTATTGGAACTCAACACTTAAAGTATTGTTCCCTGACAAGCAGTATACCAATATCAAAAGTGCCCAATTGGCGGTTGACAAACTTTTCGAACCGGATAGTTCCATGCTGGTGCGTTTCTTGCCAGATTCTTCTTATGAAGGAAAAACAATTGGTGAGATTTCACGCATCCGCAACGAAAAGCCGGCACGGACATTGATCGCGTTGATCGCCATGGCCAAAAGATATAGTGAGATCAATGAAAACGCCGGCGGAGTGGAAGCCATCGCCGGGAAAGCCATGAGCGAGGCAGATGTAAAAACGTTCACCCGCTGGAGGCATAGCAATATCTGTTCTGATGGAAACGCCGGACGTCACCCTCGCGGGTTCGGATCCTTCACGAGGGTGTTGGGAAAATACGTCCGCGAAGAACAAATCCTCTCCCTGCCGGAAGCAATCTACAAAATGACCGGCATGACGGCGGCGCATTTAGGATTCACCGACCGCGGATTGATAAAACCAGGATATTATGCTGATCTGGTGTTATTCGATCCCTCTTCGGTGTCAGACAAGGCAACCCTTCAGCAGAGTGATGCGCTTTCAAGCGGTATTGAAATGGTATGGGTTAATGGCCAATCGGTTTTTGAAAAACAAAAAGCTACAAGGGCTTATCCGGGCATGCTCGTCCGGAAAAAATCATGAACAGGTCAAGCAATAGATTTATGGCACAAAAGGGAAGAAATGCTATCATCCTGACAAACGGACTTCTTCATACGCTGGATGCTAAGACGGCGCATGGTCTTATAAGGGGATCAGAACGATTCCGGATCGTGGGTGTGGTGGATGCTGCAGAAAATGCCGGAAAAGACGCAGGTATGGTCATGGATGGCATACACAAAGGAATACCGGTATACGAAACACTGGAGGATTCACTTGCCGAAAATGAGGGAATCCATTGGCTGGTGATCGGCGTGGCAACCACAGGAGGAAAACTGCCGGCCAACATGCTGGAAATCCTGCGTCGTGCTGTCGGCAAGGGACTCTCAATCGTCAATGGTCTGCATGAACTTCTGAGTGATCAACCCGACATCGCAGCAATGGCTATTGAAAATGGTGCTGAGTTGATTGATATAAGAAAACCGAAATCAAAAGATGAACTGCATTTCTGGACAGGAGAAATCTTTAATGTAAAGGCTCCCATC
>CAJBPC010000754.1 GCA_903957405.1 uncultured bacterium
GGTGAACCGAACAAGGGACTTTCGTACATGTTCCATATGATGAATGCCGCACGTATCGCCGTTGGACAAACGGCAGCTGCCATAGCATCAGCCGCATACCATTATGCCCTTCAATATGCCCATGAACGCCCGCAGGGGCGGCATATCGCCGACAAGGACCTTTCGAAAGAGCAGATACCCATCATCCATCACGCGGATGTCCGCCGGATGTTGTTACAGCAAAAATGCTTTGTGGAAGGGTCTTTCAGCCTTGTCGTGGAATGCCTCAAACTATACGATCTTACCAAAGTGCTCGATGGCGAGGATAAGGAAAGGGCATTGCTCCTGCTGGAACTGCTCACACCCATCGCCAAGACCTATCCGTCAGAAGAAGGCATACGATCCGTCAGCAATGCTTTGCAGGTGTTCGGAGGATATGGTTTCACGATGGACTTCGATGCACAGCAGTACTACAGGGAGATACGCATCATGTCGATTTATGAGGGAACGACAGGGATTCAATCGATGGACCTGTTGGGCAGGAAGGTCACCATGCAATCCGGGAAAGCCATTCAGATCCTTGCGACCGAGGTGCTGAAGACCATAATGGAAGCATCTGCGTATCCCACATTAGAAGCCGGTGCGAAAGACACTTCTGCCGCCATGGAAAAAATGCGGGAAGTGATGATGCATCTCCAGGAATTTGCAGCCAAGGGTGAAACGGAGCGATATATGGCCGATGCAAACATCTTCATGGAAATGAGCAGCCTCATTGTGGTTGCATGGCAATGGCTGAAGCAAGGGGTAATTGCGGAAAAAGCTCTTGCAGGGAAGCTGACCCCATTATTCCCCGTATCTTTCTATAGGAGTAAAATCACTACGATGCGGTTCTTTTTCAAATACGAACTGCCCAAAGTCTTTGCATCCGCGGCGACACTGATGCACCCCGACGAGCTGACGATCGGTAAGGAAACAGAGGACGTTTTCCTAAATGATTGAAGAAGGGTGATTCATATCCCTGTGGGACGCCGACAAACCTGAATCAACCGCAAGGTCATTCATGACGATGACCTTGCGGTTGATTTCATGACGGTGATCCTGTACTTGGTGTTGGATTTCCTTCCGATTCAGCAAGGCTCCCGGAACATTCCCGGAATTTCCAACACCAGGTCAGCACCATAACACCCGGCAGGCGTCTGGTATCCGCTCTTGAAGTTCTTTTCAATGACCTTCCGGGTGATGATCAGGCTTGAATGCGCCGTCAAAGTATAACCTTCAGGTCCGTTCAATCGCGCCCTCAAAACTGCTCCGGCAGGATTGGACACTTCGCCCCAGACAAGTGATTTTGATCTGGCGCGTTTTTCGTCAGACGGCCCTGCAGGCCCTGACTTGATCTTGTTGATCTGCCACTTCCTCACCATCGATGTACGAAGGATCCAGTTGAAGAGCGACTGGTATTGAAGCATTTTGAAAGTCTTGGGAGAAGCGGCCGTGTACGTCTCTATATTAGGTATACCCGTTGTGGTATAGGCTGTGGAGACGTCGCCCCAGGGTATGGACATGACAAAAAGTTCTTTTAAACCGAAGTCGACCTTCATGCCTTTGTGGCCAAGGGGCACTGAAGTGATCACGCCATTTCGTCTCTCAGCGCTCTTTTCTCCGGCACCCTGCGCCATGGTGATGGCTGTACCCCTGCTGTACCCACCGCCAACAGAACCGAAAGCCAATTTAAGGTGGTGTGCGTCAGGCATCTGTTGATGTAGAAAAAGAGCCAGGCAATCTGTTGGAACCACATCGAATCCCACCCCAGGCATGAGCATGATGCCTGCGTCACGGGCGGATGAATCAAGCTTCTTGGCCATTTCAAAGACGCCTATCTCGCCTGTGATGTCAAGATAGTGTGTATGGGTGCGCATACAGGCTTCGATCATAGGCCTTGCCGTCTGGCTGAAGGGGCCGGCTGCATGAAGCACGACCTGCACCTCCCGAAGGGTATCTTCAAGTTTCTTTGAATTGGACAGGTCAAACACCCTGTAATCCAGATTGAGGGAAGCTGCGAGCGGCTTTACGGCTTCTTCCCTTCTTGCGGCAAGAATCGGACTCAGCCCGTATTCCGATGCCAACCTCGCGATCAAAGTACCCGTATAACCATTGGCTCCATATAAAAGAAATGATCCCATGATTGGCGTTGTTGATGTGAATGAGAAGGTATGAATCTTAAAGGTATGGAATTCGCAAGATTAATAAGATGACGATAGCCCTCAGGCGATCATGTCGCTGTAAGATCCAGTCAGAAGATCCTCCTCCCTGATGGCGAATGCAGCAAAGTAATGGCTGCACTGTTGCTGCAGTTCCAGCATCGTATGAGAACCATCTGTATCGATAGCCTCTATCTCCATGAAATCACCTAATCCCTTGACAGAGTCGATATGAAATTTCACATTCCCGATGAAGTAGATCTCCCGGATCTTATCCACTACGGCCATGACTCCAAGAGACCGTTCGAGAAGTTCCAGCAGGACTTGCCCATCCTGAGTAGGATAGAGCAAAACCGAAGATGCTTTAGGTGATTTCTGGTCGCTTCTAGTGTAATGTATCAGGGCATTTTCAATATGACCATCCCGTAATTTAAGGCGTCCATGAGGAACATTGAAATAAGTATCCCGCTGGTGATCTGTGCCTTTGAAAACACCTCCATTCGACATGATGAAGTTCCTGATATGATCAGGATCAGCACACATCGCCTTAATCTCTACGTTTTGTATCATATGAAAAAATCGCCCCGATGTTGCGGGACGATTGATTATTTGTCAGAGGGTTGGCTAATCAGATCCGCCGGGGCTTGCCAAATGTCATCACAGTTTTAGCAACCGCGATTTCCGGCATCACTCGATTGCTCACAATTGCATCAACTTCGAGATCCAATTCACTGCCGGGTTGATTGAACCGGATGGCGCTCCAAACATGATCGAGACATTCCTCGCACAAGTGGGAGAATCCCCGTTCCTTGATGCATTCCCAACTGGAGTCACGATTCAGATCACTGGCAATTTTGGAAGATGTTTTCGGATATGCGATCCAAAGCTTTCCCTCCGGATGAAGGGCTGGAATGACATCCTGTAAGATGGAAGACAACTGTTTTTGATTCACAGCAAAAATCAGCGCAAAATCGATTTTTCTGGATTTCAGGAGAGGAGTTACATTCTTTGCAAATGAAATCTTCGCAAATTGTTTTTCTACGGAGGATGGTAGCCCCTGTATCAGAATATTCTTCTCGTCCTGAAGCTGAAGTTTTTCAAACATCGTTTGCAACATGCTTCAATACTGTTTAAGGGATGAAGCACAAAATTACGAAATTATTAAAAAAGATAAAAACGTATCTCAAAATGTCTTTTTACAGGAGATTTTGTGTTAATGGAACATGAAATGAATATAACTCACTGATTTACAGGCTTATAATACTTCATAGCATCTTCCGCATATTCCTTTACCTTCTGAATGCGTGTATCATCGGAGGGATGTGTGCTAAAAAATTCCGGTGGTTTCTGACCAGTGCTCATTTTTGCCATCCGTTGCCAGAAGTATTCAGCTTCCCGTGGGTCATACCCTGCCATAGCCGAAAAAATGAGGCCATAGCGATCGGCCTCCAATTCATGTTTTCTGCTGAATGGCAGGATTCCAAGAAGAGAAGAACCAATGCCATATGAATTCATAAAAAGATTCTGGGTAGCATCGGGCTGGTTTGCCACGGCAACGGATAAAGCAATTCCACCCATCTGTTGGAGAAGACCCTGACTCATGCGCTCATTGCCATGTTTGGCAATCGCATGTGCAACTTCATGACCCATGACGATCGCTAGACCGGCGTCTGTCTGAGCCACTGGCAGCAGACCCGTGTACACGACAACTTTCCCACCTGGCATACACCACGCATTCACTTCTTTGTTATCCACCAGGTTGAATTCCCATTTGTAGCCGTCCAATAAATCCGCCCGTCCAAGCGACGCCGCATACTGGGTGACCGCCACGGCAAGTCTGTTACCGATATGAGTGACCCTCATCTGGTCTCGTGTGGATCCCTGGCTGAATACTTTATTTTGTGTAAGGAAAGTACGATATTGGGTGTCAGCAAGCTTTTGAATATCGGTTTCGGGAAACATCTGGAGCTGGCTTCTTCCCGTGAACGTGTTCTTTTGGCATGAGTTGAAAGACAGTAAAAAGAAAAGTAAATAGATCACTATACGCATGTGACAGTATTTACTGATTCAGTGCAAGTCTTGTACCAATTCGTTCGCAGGATGGCACTCCGCCATAAATTAGCAAATGCGTGGGTATTCGCGTTACTCAGGACGATCTCTGCGACGGTCTCTGTATTTGAAGATGGGGGCTTTGCTTTCTGAGCCCTTCAATAGTCGGGTGATATTCTTCTGATGGGTAAGGATCACCAAGAGTGCGACAGCCACTGCAAAAATCCGATATGTGTCGTTGTCCACGTTGAAGACCACGAGGATGAAGACAGGGAAAGCCAAGCTCGCA
>CAJBPC010000755.1 GCA_903957405.1 uncultured bacterium
CGATCTTGGCCTTGCTGATGATGGTTTTCGCAAGGGCTACCCGTGCTTTTTCACCACCACTGAGCACTTTGATGCGTTTATCTGCATCGTCACCGCTGAAAAGGAAACAACCCAGTAGTGTCCGAAGTTCAAGTTCAGTCTTTTGGCTTCCCGCCGTCATCATCTCTTCGATGATGGTGTAGTCCATGTGGAGTGCCTCCAGTTGGTGTTGCGCATAAAAACTCTGCTCCACATTATGGCCGGGGATGCGTTCACCTTCCATGGGCTCCAGACCAGATACGATCCTTAGCAGCGTGGATTTGCCCTTGCCATTGGCGCCGATAAGCGCTATTTTATCCCCGCGGTCGATCTCTCCGGATGTTTTCTCTACGATGGTCAGGTCACCGAATCGTTTGGTGACATCTTTAAGTGAAGCGATGATTTTACCGGGAGTCTTATCGATCCGGAAATTGATCCGTATGGATGGCCTCTCGAGATTGGAATCCTCTATCCTGTCGAGCCGATCGAGACGCTTCACGATGCTTTGAGCCTGAGCGGCCTTGGATGCTTTGGCCTTGAAGCGTTCCACGAACCTTTCTTGCTGGCGGATATAATCCTGCTGGTTTTCGTAAGCGCGCTGCTGCAGCTCCATGCGCATGGCCTTCTCCGTTTCAAAGTATTCGTAGTTGCCGGTATAGAAGTGAAGCTGCTGCTGGTAGAGTTCTACGACCTTCGTCACCATGCGGTTCAGGAAGTACTTGTCATGGCTCACGATCACTACGGCACCCTGATAATGCACAAGGTATTTCTCTAGCCATTCGATGGAAGGCAGGTCAAGGTGGTTGGTCGGTTCGTCAAGCAATAGGAGATCCGGTTGTTGAAGGATCATTTTCGCCAGAAGCACGCGCATTCGCCAACCGCCGCTGAAAGTACGGTATGGTCTTGACAGGTCGGCATTCGCGAAGCCAAGGCCCTGTAAAACCTCCTCGGTCCTGTGATGGATGGTGTATCCGTCGAGGATATCCATTTCATGCAGCTTGTCCGTGTATACATTCAATTTTTCTTCATCATACTCCGCCTCAAGTTCTTTTCCAAGGCGTTCAATTTCTTCCTCAAGGACGAGGATCTTTTCGAACGCACCCATTCCAACACGAAGGATGGAAGCATCGGTATCGAAGCTCAACAGGTCTTGGTGGAGATATCCTATTGTAGTGCTCCTGCTTCGCTCTACGGTTCCTGCGGATGGCTTGTACCCGCCTACGAGAAGTTTAAGGAGGGTGGATTTTCCGGTGCCATTGTATCCGATCAGCCCAATGCGCTCATTCGGCTGTATGTGCCATGTGGCTTCTTTGACAATGGTTCTTGCACCGAATTCGAATGTTACGTTTTGAAGGCCTGCTAGCATCAGTCGGTATGGAGTTTGATTTCTGGAGCGCAAAGGTACGATTAAGGTTTGGTTGAGCATTACTCATACCTTTGCAAAAAATTGATCGCAATGAAAAAATACGGCTCCTTGGGCTTGATCATGCTGCTTTTAGCTTGTGGCGGGGCGCAGAATGAACATGAGCACGGTGCAGAAGCGCCGGTTTCCGAATCGCCGGCCACGACTGCCAAAGCCTCCCCGCCAGCCATCTCTGCGATCCTCAAAGCTTACTACGGCGTAAAAGATGCGCTTGTAGAGGCCGATAGTACCGCTTCCGACATTGCAGCCAAACAGTTGCTTGACGACATCAATGGTGTCGATCTGAGCATCCTTGCTCCAGACAGCTCTGCAAACGCAAGTCTGCGATCACTCGCAGATAACCTATCCTCGCATGCAAGGAAATTATTATCGGCCGGCACCCTCACGGAAAAAAGAAGGGCCTTCAGCCAGATGAGCTTGCAAATGCTTCCGTTTCTCGTTCAAGTTGATTACAAAGAAGCTTCTGTCTATCAGCAGGTCTGCCCAATGGCTTTCAATGATACGGAAGAAGCCAGTTGGCTGAGCAGTTCACCCGAGATCATGAACCCATACCTCGGAAAAAAACACCCCAAATACGCCGCCGGAATGCTGCATTGCGGAGAGCTGACTGATTCGATCGCGGTAAAACCCTGAAGCATTGTCATTTCCTGTGAACTTTACTCTTGGGTAATTGTTCAATGTCCACCTCATGAAGAAAATATTGTTCATCCTCTGCTTGTCTTGTTTGACGCTGGCTTCAACCGCCCAGGTCCGTTATACCCTGAGTGGCTTCGTGCGTGATTCGCTCAGCAAGGAATCTCTTATTGGTGCATCCGTGGCCGTAAAAGGTCAGTTGAAGGGTGTCAACAGCAATCCCTACGGATTTTTCTCACTCACGCTGCCGGAAGGGAGTCATACGCTGGTAGCGACTTTCATAGGATATGCCCCTCAGGAGATCAACTTCACCGTAAGAAGCGATCAAAAAGTCAATATCTCGCTGATGCCGATCTCAAGCCTTGCACAGGAGATCGTGATCACGTCAAGAAAAAGGGATGCGAATGTCTCCAATGTGCAAATGGGACAGATCGACTTATCCATCAACAAGATCAAATCGCTTCCCGTCATTTTCGGGGAGGTTGATCCCTTGAAAACACTGCAGCTCATGCCGGGGGTCACTAATTCCGGAGAAGGGAACAGCGGCATTTATGTTCGCGGCGGAGGTCCTGATCAAAACCTGATCATGCTGGATGACGCCGTGGTGTACAATTCAGGACATCTGTTCGGATTCTTCTCGATCTTCAACGGAGATGCCATAAAAAACACGACGCTCATAAAAGGAGGCATGCCGGCGCAGTATGGCGGACGACTTTCTTCCGTATTGGATATCAGCATGAAGGACGGGAATATGAATGATTTCCAGATGGAAGGCGGAATTGGCACGATCGCTTCTCGATTCTCCGTTCAGGGCCCTCTCCTCAAGGATAAGGCTTCATTCATCGTTTCAGGCAGAAGGACATACATTGATTTTTTGGCGAAACCATTCATCAGTAAGCAAAGTCAGTTCTACGGATCCGGATATTTCTTTTATGACATGAATGCAAAAGTGAATTATCGATTCTCTGAAAAAGACCGACTCTATCTGAGCGGGTATTTCGGTCGTGACGTCTTTGATTTCGTCAACAAGCAGCGCTCCTTCGACATTCAGATCCCGTGGGGTAACGCCACCATGACGGCACGTTGGAATCACGTCTTCAACCCCAAACTCTTTTCCAACACCACGCTCGTATACAATGATTATAAATTTGACTTCAACGCATTGCAGAACGATTTTCAGCTTCGATTGCAGAGTGGTATAAGGGATATAAATATAAAAACCGATTTCGATTACTATCCTGCCAATGGTCATAAATTGAAATTCGGAGGGCAATACACTTTTCATCGTTTCACACCGTCTGTGGTATCTGGAAAACAGGACACGACAGTCTTCGCACCCAATAACGCGCAGCTTAAATATGCGAATGAAGCGGCTTTATATCTTCAGGATGAATGGGATCTAGGATCCAAACTGAAGATCAATTCCGGCATTCGCTTCAGCGCGTTTCAGCAGGTCGGTCCATATAAGAAATTCACCCAGGACGAAAATGGCAACAAGCTTGACAGTACCGATTACGGGAGCATGGAGCCGGTGAAATCTTATGGAGGCTTCGAGCCTCGTTTGTCGGCCCGGTACACCCTGAATGACGTATCATCTCTCAAGTCATCCATCTCGAGAAACCTGCAGTACATACATCTGGTGAGCAATGCCGGTACCACACTGCCGACGGATGTATGGGTGCCCAGTACCTATAGGGTCAAGCCACAGATAAGCTGGCAGTACGCATTGGGATACTACAGGAATTTCAATGATAATGCATTTGAGACATCGGTAGAGGTCTACTACAAATCGATGGACAATCAGATCGAATATCGCGAAGGCTATACTCCATCGACAAGAGACACCGAAGAGGAGTTCGTATTCGGAAGGGGTTGGAGCTATGGCGCGGAGTTCTTCATCAATAAAACCAAAGGCAAGTTCACCGGTTGGATCGGTTATACGCTGGCTTGGACATGGCGAAGGTTTGATCAACTCAATGGTGGTGACAAGTTCCCTGCCAAGTACGATCGCAGGCACGACCTCTCCGTCGTGGGAATGTATGATCTGAATCGTAAATGGAAATTCTCCGGCGACTTCGTCTATTCGACAGGGAACGCGATTACCTTGCCCGAACGTTTTTATATCATGGAGGGAGTACTTACCCAGGAATACAGCGATATAAACCAATACCGCCTGAAACCGTATCACCGCATCGACCTGTCAGCTACCTATACCCCTCAACGGGCGAAAAAGAAGAAGTTGAAAGGCAGTTGGGTGTTCAGCATCTACAATACTTACAGCAGACTGAATCCGTATTTCCTTTATTTCGACCAGACAGGCAGCCCATACGACGGTACCCTGAAAGTCCAAGCCCGACAGGTATCTTTATTTCCGATCATTCCTTCTGTCACCTGGAACTTCAAGTTCTGACAGTCAGGGCTTTTTCAATTTGAAACGCACGGCACCATTGCTTTGTTCGGTGGATGTGATGTTCACTTCATAGCGTTTA
>CAJBPC010000756.1 GCA_903957405.1 uncultured bacterium
AACCTTGTGCGGAGACCGTTGTGGCAGGGATCCTGGCCCTTTACCGAGGCATCGATGTGCTCACCATCCACAAAAATCAAGGGCGATGGGTAGGTCATACCATACGAACAGACCTGCGTTTGCTGAATGGCAGTAAAGTCATCATACTGGGATATGGTCATATCGGAAAAAGAGTGTCCGCCATCCTAAAAGGGTTCAATTGCAGCATAAGCATATTTGCCCGCCATGCTCCTGAGGCTGTCATCCGGACGACCGAACAGCTGTTGCAAGAGATCGGCAAAGCAGACATCGTCATCGGGTGCCTGCCTGGAACTGAAGATACAAAAGGGATGTTCAGCCGTGAGATGATCGGGGCACTTGCTCCGGGTGCTCTTTTTTGCAATGTAGGACGTGGCAACCTGTTGGCCGATGAGGAATTTTTGCTTTCCAGGATACGCGAAGGGAGCATAGGAGGTGCTGTGCTCGACGTGACCTCGCTGGAGCCCATTCCGGTAGGAGATCCTCTCTGGGATTGTCCCAATCTTATCCTCAGCCAGCATACAGGAGGGGGAAGCGAAACAGAATATGAAGGAATAGCGGATTTTTTCCTGTACAACCTGGAACGCTATCGAAAGGGCCTCCAGTTGGAATGCCGGATCGATGTCAACAGAGGTTACTGAAATATAGTTAAATCAAGCGTTGGTCATTTACATCATGTGACCGGATTACACCAGTCAGAAAACGAAAGAATAGGCGTTGCGGGTTCAACAATGACGGATGGCTTTATATTTTCATCCCTCATCTTTGGCAGCGTGTGCTCTGTGCATGTGTGCCTGAGAACGATCTTTCCAGGTTTTCGGTAAATAAGAAACTGCTCACCGGCCAGTAATCCGGAAAAAAAATCAATGCGTATGAAGATAAAAGACATGTACATCAAAACCACGATCCTATGAAGATCACAGGCATCACAACCAGACTGGTCAGGCGTTCTTCCGAACTCTGGTATGCCCCAAATCCCGTACCTGCGGGCTATCCGGCCTACTTTGAATTCCCCCTTACGACGATTCATACGGACGAAGGGATCGAGGGGTATACGATGGACTATGGTCCACTCGGGCAGGGCAGGGCATCGGCCATTGCTACCCATGACATCTATCGTTACGATCTTATCGGGAAGAACCCGCTGAACCATGAGGAGATATGGCAGGCGATGCGCGTAAAACAGCGACATCTCTATAACTTCAGGGAAGCTATTTGGGGGAATCTCGACGTCGCCTTGTGGGATATAAAAGGGAAAAAAGCAGGGATGTCCATCGCACAGTTGCTGGGCATGTACCGCGACAGGGTACCGACATATTCCAGCTGTCCCCCGCAATCGGTCAGCACTATTGAAGATGTGGCGTTACAGATCAGTAAAAAAATGGCTCAGGGTTTCAAGGGCGTCAAATTGCAACTTTCCTGTGGCCCTGCACTGGACATTCCGAAATTGCGGAAAGCCAGGGAAGTCGCCGGTCCAGACTTCCCACTGATGCTGGATTCATCGGCAGTGCTTAGTTTTGCTGATGCATTAAAGATCGGTTCCGAACTGGATGACCTTAGATATGAATGGTTCGAGGAGCCAATGCCCGATGCACATATCATACAATTACGCAAGCTTTCCCATTCCATTCATACACCCGTACTGGCAGCTGAAACAGTCGGCCTTTTCGAATTGCCGCAATATATGATCGATGGAGCCGTGGACATCATCCGCGGAGATGTACACCATAAATGTGGCATCACCGGTGTCATGAAGGCCATCGCCATGTGCGAAATGACCGGTTTCGGATTCGAAATCCATACGGCAGCAGCACCGCTGCTCGACGTGGCAAACCTTCACGTGGCCTGCGCCACAAGGCTTTCGAATTTCGTGGAGTCGCATCATCCGATGTTCCGCTTCGGCCTCAGGAACGATCCCTTGGAGATCCATGAAGATGGATGTCAGCATTGTCCGACGGGTCCGGGACTGGGCGTGGAGATCGACTGGGACTGGATTGATGACCATACCGCGGAAATCTTCCGGAACTGAGTCTAAGCTAAAATACCTCACAGAAATAAGATCGATCCCCAATCATGCATCCTAATATCCAACACATGAAATGCGCTTCATCTTGTCCATCTTGTGTGTTGCCGTATTATATTACCCTTTTCATTGGACCACTTGGTCAGTTATCTAAGTTGAGAAATATACATGCTATAGCATTCCGATCTCTCGGAGCCAGTTTCATCGTTGGCATATTCTATGGATGACCGAGTAG
>CAJBPC010000757.1 GCA_903957405.1 uncultured bacterium
GGCCAAGGTTTTTCAATGGTCCGAACTGCCTCATTCGCGGTGCCATTTTGAAGTACCTGTCCCAATCGATGTCGAGAACCGCCTGATAGCCGGGCTTGATGGTGTCCAAAAACCCTAACATTTGTTGGGGTGGGGTGGATGTAAACCCCCATTCCCTTTGAAAATGTTCATTGGATCCCGCCTGGATCATCCTGCTGTCCTTCCACCCCCCCCAAGCGATGCTGTACACTCTCATTTCAGTTTCATCTTCAGCCAATCCATCCATCCAGCCATTTGCAAATGCGTAATGTCCCAAATAGGGAGCTCCCGTCATTGTAACCGCAGATGACGCCATTATGAAAAAACGGGCATTGCATTCGACAGCCTTCTTATAAAGTTGTACGGACAAATTGACTTTGGGTTGCAAGACAGTGGATACTTCTTCCGGAGTATAGTCATTGATCAGCAGATTCGAATAGGTTCCGGCGAGGTGTATGACTCCGCCAACCGGTATATCCGTGTATTTGAAAATCGAATCCAACCCATGGTTTTTCCCAAAATAATCATATGTCCCTCCGGACTTTTTGAATCTTTCAAGGGCTGCAAGATGCTCCTTGGACAAATCCTCCACAGGTCTTTTCCCCAGCAGATAAAGATGCTTGACCCCCTTTTTATGTAGAAACTGGATGAAATGCAAGCCCAGGGACCCTGAAGCACCACTGAGGATGTAACCCTTGTCCTTATCGATCTCGATTCCCGACTCTTTATTGACATCGGCAGCATCATCGCTGACAAAAACATATTCCCATACTTTTCCTTCCTGAACCTTGTAGATCCCAAAAGAATCCGATCCAAGATCAATGGAGTGATCTGCACCCTCCTCCCATAGGAAGACCACATGCAGCAGCGGACACTGCCTTTCCAGGAAGAATGACTGTATGAATGCAGCGAAGCCGAGACAATAGTTTTCTCTTTCTGATGGCACAATGTTTGACAGATCGATTGTCAGTACATCGGTATCGACCGTATCCGCCTTTCCTATAAAGGTTGCGAACTCCAAAAAGCGAGCATGGACTTCATGCGTGGACCCGGTGGATGATACGACCCACACCAATCGTTTCCCTTTGACATTTCCGGAGCTGCCATGCGGGAGAACCTCTCTCCATTGTCGTAAATATTTCCTGGGCCGATGTTCCCGGGCTGTTTCCCTGGTCAGCCGTCTCTCCACCGTTTCCTTTATCCAGAATCGTTCCTTCCTGAAGGAATACAGGGGAGCACTTTCTATATGATATCGGTCATCTGCAAAAAAAGGCCTTAACATAAGTTTCAACCCTTTTTCAAACAGATAGGCAAATGTTTCATAAAAACCATTTGGGTTTGACATGGTTGCCATACCGGGTCGCGCATGAAGGATCTGCGGTTTTTCTCTTACAGCCAAACCTGTCAGGGTGTTACCCGGACCCACCTCCAGCAGGACGGCATTTTGCTCGACAGGCTCCATGGATTTCAGAAAATTGACCGGCTTCAAGATCTGGTTGGACCAGTACCGATCTCGTATCTCCTCCACCGTTATAGGTCGGCCATCCAAATTGGAATAAATGGGATACCTGGAGGGGCCAAAAGCAATGGCATTCAGATCCTGTTCAATAGCCAATGCTGCCGCTACCATCAACCTTGAGTGGAAGGCGTGCAGTGAATTCACCACCCTTGATGAAATACCCTTCTTTGTCAGGTATTCCTCGAATCCCGCCATTTCCTCCATTCCTCCTGAAACGACAATTTGATGTGAACCATTGAAAGCGGCAAGATCAACATCGTTCATCCCTGTATATTCGGAAAGCTCTTCAACAGAACTTTTAACTGCCACCATCCTTCCCGGAGGGGCAGCCGCCATCAACCGGCCTCTGCGCACGATCAACTGCATTGCCTCCGGCAGACCCATCATTCCCCCGAAACAGGCGGCAGCCAGTTCGCCTACGCTATGACCTATCAAAGCTTTGGGTTCTACGCCATGAGCTTCCCAGCACTTGGCCACTGCATAGGAAACAGCGAAGATGGCGGGTTGGGTAAACTCCGTTTTTGCCAATGTCTCCTGACTGGAATCAAAGATCAAGGCAAGGAGGCTGTTTCCCGTTATGGATCTGTAGTTTTCATCACACCTGTCCAGATGCTCTTTGAACACAGGGTGCTTTTCATAAAGTGACCTACCCATCCCATGGAATTGCGCACCTTGTCCACTGAAGAGGAAATAAACCGGCGGCTGATCCCTGTCCCATATTGTTTCATCTGACCGGGTGTAAGGCTCGGTTTGCTTTATCTCACCGAAGAACACCTTTCGATAGGAAAATAAGGTGCGCTTTGTGCACAGGGTGTACCGCTGTTCGGCCGAAAGTGGTCCGTTTTCCAGAACATCCCTTAACTGCCCCTCGAAAGATTCCTTGCTTGGGGCCGAAACCATGACCGGCAAGTGGGTGGGGTCGCTCTTGGTAAATTTCTCCTGACTGAAAGAAGAGGCGATCACATGCGCATTTGTTCCGCTGAAACCAAAAGAACTGACGCCCCCGGAAATGGATCCCTCTTGCAGCGACATGGCATGCTTGGGGACTGTAAGACAACTCCAGTCGATCAGGCGGTTTGGATTTTCAAAATGAAGTGAGGGAACGATGGTTCTATGATAAAGGGAAAGTACCAGTTTAATGAATCCACCTATACCGGCAGCACCCTCCAGATGACCCATATTGGTTTTCAGGGATCCGATGTATAGTGGTTTTGAGGACTTATTCCTGTAAATGGCATGCAATGCACCGGCTTCTACCGGATCACCCAGCCGGGTTCCTGTCCCATGACACTCTACTAATCTGATATCTTCATATTCAAGTCCGGAATCCTCCAGTGCAGTGCGCAACAATGCCTCCTGTGCCGATTGATTGGGTGCCATTAGACCCGAACTCCTCCCATCATGATTGACGGCCGATCCCTTGATGATACTGTATATCCTGTTACCATCTCTCAGGGCAGATTCCAGGGGCTTTAGAATGACTACGCCACAGCCCTCTGCTCTTACAAATCCGTCTGCACTTTCGTCAAATGACTTGCATTTACCGTCCTTTGCAAGCATTTGGTTGGCATTTTCAATATGATACAGGGTGGGAGACAAGATGGCACTGACGCCGCCTACCATGCACATGTCACTTTCACCTGTCCGTATGGACCTGACTGCCTGATGTATGGCTACCAGACTGGAAGAACAGGCTGTATCTCTCGTTAGTGCCGGACCCTTGCAATCATAAAAATGTGCGAGCCTGCCCGATAAGATGCTGTTGGATGTCCCGGTTCCCGTATAGATGTCGATTTCCTCCGGCGTATAGGACCATTCGCTGTAGTCATAGTTCATGGCCCCAATAAAAATGCCCGTCTTTGAACCATGAAGGCTTGTAGGTATGATGCCGGCATCTTCCAGTGCATGCCAGCTGGTTTGCAGTAAAAGTCGCTGCTGGGGATCCATCGCAGGAGCTTCTCTTCTGGAAATGTTGAAAAAATCAGCATCAAACATATCTATGTGACCCACAAATGATCCATAAACATCCTGATCTGAATCCATGGCGAACCTGCCTTCAGGTATCCTGGTAACCGTGTCTACAGAGTCCAGAAGCTTATTCCAGAACGTGACAGGACTTTCTATGCCTCCC
>CAJBPC010000758.1 GCA_903957405.1 uncultured bacterium
GGTTTCTTCAGGTTCATCTCGATTTTAACAAAAAAATTCATGCACTCTCTCCCAAGCTGTCTTCCAGCGAACGCCGGCTATGCTATTTCCTGCTCCTGGATATGAGTACGAAGGAGATTGCCACCATCACCGGGCAAACAAATAGGGCCGTGGAACTCGGCCGCATACGACTGAGAAAAAAGCTTGGGTTGACGAATACCGAAACAAGTCTTTTTGATTTTCTATCAAATATGTAAGTGAAACGGAGTAACGAATGTGGAAATTTATACATATATAAATTTGGGGCTGAAAAAGTCTTTTTTGTTTAAGTATTTGTTTACAAAATTTTTTTCATTGTTAGACAATTGTTGCATATCATGAGACATTGATGTGACATTGTCAAAAGGTGTTTTTTCTTTGTTAATGGATAACTTCGGAGCATGTTGAATATACCTTTTTTAATTGTCTCGGATCGATTGCAAAGCTCCCTAGATCTGATCCACCAGTTCATTCTTCAACATTTTAAGATAAATCAGGGATATGCTGAATATGGATTGATCCCCGCTGTACTGAAGTCCACCCAAAGCGTGGTGAACTTCCCTGACAGGTCTGGTACATTGAGATATCCGTCACCCTACCCTGTTCATGTTGAACATCCCAATTCGGGTAGGCCACAAAAATCAGATGAAGAGGCTTCTCTGGCTTTGATTTACAATCAACTGCAAATACACCTGAAACAGTCTGAACCTTTTAGGAATTCAAGGTACACGTTACAGGATTTTTCCCTGGAGACTTCGATACCCGGGTACCTCATCTCCCGTGCTGTGAATCAGTGTTATGGCAGCAGTTTCACCAATTGGATTAATTTTCATCGGGTGGATTGCTTCTTGAAGATCCTCATGAAAAACTGGAAACCCGGGATCAATCTGTATGAATTGTCTGGGCAGGCGGGATTTGCCAGTAAAACGGCCTTCATCAACTCATTTAAAAAAGAAAAAGGGGTAACGCCCGGTGCATATGTCAGAAAAGAAATCAGACCATCCGTTATTTCAGCTTTCACATAAATGGCGCACCCCATTCAGCGACTGACCTGCTGACAAAACATACACAGATGCACAGGATCTCGATTTTCACGCCTTAAGCCCTTGAATGACGCAAAACTTATCCAATACCATGAGCCCATCATGATGATCTATGAAAATACCCGTTGAGAACCCATGAACAGGGGCGCTGAAATGCGCCCCTTCTCTTTTCAGGTGAAACGATCTGCTTGCCTCATAAAATATTAACTTGTAGTCTTGTTTTGCTGACGACCCAAACGCTACATGACACATGCACAACCCGATCATCGTTTCTTTCTTGATAGCCATTTGCTCCCTTCAAGCGACAAATGCACAACCGTCGCATCAAACGGGCGGCTTGGCTGCTGACACTTCTGTCAAAAAAATCTTCAGCGGTGTAGTGTTACTCGCAGATTCGGGCAATATTTGGTTCGAGAAAGCGACAGGTTACCGCGACTTCAGTACAAAGAAACCCCTGCTGGCAACTGATATTTTCGAGCTGGCTTCAGTGTCAAAGCAGTTCACCGCCATGATCATCATGCAACTGAAAGAACAGGGCAGGCTGGATTTCGATGATCCCGTTTCTCAATTCCTCAGGATCCCATATCATAACATAACCATAAGGCACCTGTTGACGCATACTTCGGGATTACCGGAATATCAATCTCTCATGGATAGCCATTGGGATAAGTCCAAAGTAGCAGGGAATGACGATATCATTCAGTATCTGAACAAATACGCCCCTCTTTCCATTTTTCCACCGGGCGAAAGATATGAATATTCCAACAC
>CAJBPC010000759.1 GCA_903957405.1 uncultured bacterium
CGACCCAGAAGGGAGACTCTTCCCTTGGCAGGATAAGCCTGTATCCCTGGTCGTAGTCTACCAATGCGCAGGCATCGATGTAATTTTTTTCATAGATTTGATGGTCGAAATACTGGTTTCCCCTTACACCTGTTGCCTTTCTGCTGACCGTGATCAGATTTCCGAAGACGATCGTGGCATCTCTTTCTCGAATGGCTTTGACAAGCTGATGGAAGTTTTCGGGGATGAGTTCGTTGTCGGCATCCAGCACGGCGACGTAGCGGTACTTTGCGCGCTCGAGTGCCTTGTTCCGGAAATACCCGAAACCCATCTTCTTTGGTTAAAGAAAAAACACTGAGGCCTTCGCTGTAATACATGGCTTCCCACTGCCGGAAGAGAGTTGAGGATCCGTCCCTGCAATGGTAATCGACCAAAATCACCTTCCCATCAATGCCGTTGAAGTAGGAAATAATCTCATGCAGGTTGATTTATGTTTGATGTAATACCTTACCTGCTTGAAATTAAAATAAGGATTTGGTTTTACAGATCGATGCATATTTCTTAATTGTCTATCTTATGGACGTTTGAAATCATTAATGTATGCCCGACGAACGAACTTTTTTGGCATTTGACAGGACTTTGCTGGCGTGGATAAGAACCTCCACCAGCCTGCTTACTTTCGGGTTCGCAATCTTCAAACTTTTAGAAGAAAGGGCCAAAGTGCCGGGGCAGCATCCCGTTATGGATCTCGTTTCTCCCAGATTCATCGGGGTTGCAATGGTCATTTCCGGATTTCTCGGACTTCTGCTGGCCGCCATCAATTACATCCGGTTTATGAAAAATAATGGCCGCTCCGGTTTACAGGCATATGCCACACCCGCACTGATGCAGTCCTATGTTATTTTGATGCTTTGCATGCTGATCATTGCAGGCGCTTTTATCGGAGCGTGACGTGGAGGTTTTTTCATCATCATCTGCCGGGAGTGGCAATCAGGGATGCCGGGGTGCCTGTACTGACACCACCCACGACCGTTTTGTGCAATGCCACATAAGCCGACACTGACAAGCGCATCCCAAAGCTTCATTTCGACATCTACAGGATCTGTACGGATAGGCGTTTGATCCCAGCTTTTTTTCATACCGGCACAGAACCGTCATGCCAAATGGGGCGAATGATGGCCTGAGGATGCGAACATTCCTGACGGGAGCACTGTTTTATAGTGATGAGATATTCGTCGATGCCCTCCATCATCATCGTCACAACGATCCTGGTGATCCGCAGCTGCTTGGCTTTCACCGAAATCGATTTGGAAATCGCGGGAGTGATTTTCATATCCTCTCCTTTATTTGTGATATGGATGGCCATCAATGTGCTGCGAGACAAAAAATACACCGGCTCCGATTTTAGGAATGATGAAGAATGGGGTTACGCAGATGATATCAGGGCGAATGCATAGACCATAACGATACCGGGTATGCGCAATTGCAGAACGACATATGCGTCAGATGCATACTTTCATTCATGAATGAATTGATGCTTAGTGCTTTGGCTTGCCGGTATGCTTTTCCCGCATATGACATATCGAATGGATCCATTATCATATGTATAAAAGCGATGATGGGTTAAAGTGATCTTTGTAAGCCATTAAGTGGAATCTTGTTTTGGCTTTTTTTGTTGGGATCATTGCAACAGGTATTTTCAAGATGATAGCAGGTCACATTTTGTCATTTAGAATTTTACCATGATGCCTTAGCATAAAAAAAGGCGTACCCATGGTACGCCTTCCGGTCTGAATGAAATTGTGCTCATTTCAGATATCGCCCGAACCATTCCAGGTTTTTTTTATGACGGTGAACGATATAGCTCGGTACCCTGAGTCCATGGTGTTGGTTGGGATAAATCACCAGCTCCGTAGGGATGCCGGCCGACTTGAAAGCCTGATACATCTGTTCCGCACCGATCACCGGCACGTTGAAATCATCCTCACTGGCCATGAATAATGTCGGTGTTTTGATGGATTCCACTTTAAAGAATGGGTAGGATAAATCCATCCATTTTTTAGGATTTTTCCAGGGTTTACCAAGTTCATTTTCATATTGATTGATATATTGGTCTGAGCCATATAACGAAAACTGTAAAGCGCTGCCGGCACCACTCACTGCCGCTTTGAAGCGGGTATCGGTGGCGATGGTGTAATTCGTCAGAATACCGCCATAGCTCCATCCCCCGATGCCCATCCGGTTGGCATCTGCAGCCCCAGTCTTGACCAGGTATTCGGCCACGCCGATGATGTCTTTCACTTCCTTGTTGCCCCAGTCAGCATAAATGGACTTGGTATATTCGAGTCCTCTTCCACTGCTGCCGCGGTAATTCACAGCTGCAACGGCATAACCCGCTGCCGCGAGTACTTGCCGGCTCATGTCGAAACCATAATCATCCTGAGCCACGGGACCGCCGTGTATGAAAAGAATCAGTGGGAGTTTCCGTGCATTGCTATCAGGCATGTATAGGATTCCTGACACGTTATTTTTGTCGGACGAGATTGCAGTGAAACCGGAGACATGGATGGGTTTCAAAGGAGCCAGAAAGTCATCTGTCAATCGAGTCAATCGTTTGAACTGTTCATTCTCCCCGATATATATTTCGTTCGGAGTGTTCGGATCGCTGAAGAGGGCGATCATCTTTCCGTCTTTGCCTATCTCGGGGGAGCCGAAGGAACCGGTGGCATTGGTGATGTATTTGTGTGTGCCGGTAGTGACGTCGATGCGAAGGATATTTTGTTTGCGGTCGTCATCGATGCTGGAATAGATGAATCGACTGTCTGCCGACCAGGCGGCGTTGTCCACCGAACGGTCCAATGTCTCGGAGATGTTCCTGCTGCTTTTTGATGCTATGTGATATGCATAAAGCCGACTTTGATCATACATATTGAAGCTGTTTTCTGTAGTCGACTGGTTATAAGCGAGATGATTGTTGTCGGGGCTGAACCTTGGCATCCCGTTGGAACCTTTGAAGGTTGACACCTGCACGACATTTCGGGATGATATGTCCATCAGGAAAACATCGCTGTTTTCATTGCGGTCGGGATCCGCTGAAATATTGCTGACATAGGCCAGCATCTTCCCGTTGGCACTGACCACAGAGCTCGTTTCGTTATGTTTCCCGCGAGTCAGTGTATCCAGTTTTTTTGTTTGCAGGTCGAACAGGTAGAGATGAGTTTTCCGGTTGTCGAGATATCCTTCAGAATCATTCTTGAAAGTGAAGCGATCAATTTCATAAGGCTTTCTCACTTTGGATTTTGCCGTGTCGGCCGTATTGGGATCCCTGATTTCCATGAGCAGCTTTTTGCCGTCGGGGAACCATTTGTATCCCTGGATCTCACCTTTGATATTTGTCAGTTGGACGGGTTCTCCGCCTTTTCGATTCATAAGAAAGACCTGGGAGCTTGTTTCATCTGACTTGCTCCGCGTAATGAACGAGATGTATTTGTTATCGGGACTCCAGTTTGCCTGTCCGGCGCCTTTGGTGTCCTCCGTCAGTTGAACCGTCTCTTCTCCGCTGATGCTGACCATATACAGCTTGCTTTCGTATTTATCCTTGGCCGAATCCACTTTTGAGAGTGAATAAAGGATCCATTTGCCGTCGGGTGATAAGCGAGGGTTGCTGATGGTTTGCATCCGGAAGACATCCTCTGCCCGGATAAGACGTTTGTCTGGTTGTTGCGCTAGTGCCTGAGAACAGAAACAGGCAATGAAAAATAACAGGATGGGTATTCTCATGACAGTATTTGGTTTTTGTAAATGTACAGGAATGA
>CAJBPC010000760.1 GCA_903957405.1 uncultured bacterium
AAAGCTATTTATAAGTCTCAATTGAATTCCGGGGTTCTCGATTCCTGAATATAGCGGACAATGATATATATGGATAGTCGTGAAAATGATTTATTTTCACGACTGTTCTTTTTTTTATGTCCATACCACAACCGCCCGCCATACAATCCTTTGTTGACTATCTCCGATATGAAAAGCGGTATTCTGCGCATACGGTGAGGGCTTACGGCGATGATCTCACGAATTTCTTCGACTATCTTTTTTTACAATATGGGTTAGCGGATGCCTCCGGTGTCATGCCATTTCATGTGAGGAGTTGGTTGGCGGTGATGACGGAGGCAGGCCTGAAGGGTCGTACGGTCAACCGAAAGATGTCTTGTCTGAAGTCGTTTTTCAAGTATGGCCGTCGCATCGGCACGGTGATGCATGATCCTTTGATCGACGTACGAGTACTTAAGGCGTCAAAGCGACTGCCATCCAGTATCGGTGAGGAGCAGATGCGAGTTTTGCTGCACGATGTGGAGTTTCCTAAAGGTGTTGCGGGGGGGCTGGAGCGGCTTGTTTTACAGGTGTTATATGAGGCTGGGGTCAGGGTGAGTGAGTTAACGGGATTGCGGGAGGCGGATGTCGACATGCATTCGCATACTTTGAAAGTGTTGGGTAAGGGTGCTAAGGAGCGGATCATACCGCTGAGTGCTGCATTGGTTTCAGAGGTTTCCCGGTTCATTGCGGAAAAAGTCGGGGGCATGGACGTGCCAACTCAGGGTTTTTTATTTGAGTATCCGGATGGCCGCAGGCTCCAGCCAAGGAAGGCCTATGATATTGTGCGGAAATATCTTTCCATGGTAACGACGGCGGAGAAGAAGGGGCCGCATGTGTTGCGCCACAGTTTTGCCACCCATCTTTCAAACCACGGGGCCGACCTGAATGCTATCAAGGAGTTGCTTGGTCACAGCAGTCTTGCCGCTACGCAGGTATACACGCACAATACGATTTCGAAGCTTAGGGAAGCGCATCGTAAAGCGCACCCCCGTGGGTAAAAAGTCGAAGTTTTACAGCGTTTTCATTGTTGGAGAAAATGCAAGGATATCAGTCGGTTTTATTTGTTTTTCTGCATTTATTTCGGTAATTTCATAGTGGTACAGGTGCATCACAATCCTGTGAAACACAACGAGTTCTTACATTTATTGTTCACAGATAAAACAAGTCTTGTTATGAACGTTAACATTCAAACCGTGCATTTTGATTCTGACTCCAAGCTGATCGAACACGTTAACAAAAAAATCGCAAAGTTGAGCCATTATCACGACAAGATCATCAAGGTTGATGTATTCCTGAAGTTGGACAATGTGGTACATCAGATCAAGGATAAGGTAGCCGAGATCAGGGTGACGGTTCCGCGTCATGAGTTCTTCGTGAAGCAGACCTCCAAGTCTTTTGAGGAGTCTTTTGACAGTGCTTTGGACGCTGTGATCATCCAGATCAAGAAAGCTAAAGAGAAGCAAGCAGCATAGAAAAGGCCTTCGGGCCTTTTTTTAATGGATTTCATTGAAATTTTATTCCACAAAATTTTTGCTTTTAAAGATTTCCACTACCTTCGCCTTCCCAAAAAAGGGGGTAGTTCTTTGTTTTTCAGGTATAAGTGTATATATGGTTATTTCCTATCCGCAACCGCCAGAGTAGCTCAGTTGGTAGAGCAGCTGATTTGTAATCAGCTGGTCGGGGGTTCGAGTCCCTTCTCTGGCTCATTAGGAAAGTTGGTGTCCGGTTTTGATTGCCGGGGAAATATTTATCTGTCGTAAGGCAGTCCATATGGGCAGGTTCCAGAGCGGCCAAATGGGGCGGACTGTAAATCCGCTGTCTTTCGACTTCAGAGGTTCGAATCCTCTCCTGCCCACATTTATACTGAAAACGCAAGTCGGAAAAGGAAATCAGTGAAGCATGTGCTTTTGTTTTTCTTTCTTTGTTGCACAAGCAATTGTGCGGGAGTAGCTCAGTTGGTAGAGCGATAGCCTTCCAAGCTATAGGTCGCGGGTTCGAACCTCGTCTCCCGCTCATTATTCCGGCCGCTCATTCAGCGGTTAACGCCGTTGTAGCTCAGTGGTAGAGCACTTCCTTGGTAAGGAAGAGGTCGTGAGTTCAATTCTCATCAACGGCTCATTGTGTTGAAGCCCTTGTCAGATCCGCATGTTGTTACGCGGTGGGGTTTTTGGCTCTGAGACGGTTTGTTTTGTGAGGGGAACGAAATGACTACGGAAGATCAATATTTCGGATGGAGACATTCGTCATATATCAGTTTCGACAGGGTACTTTAATTGTAAACACAACCTAAAACGGATAACAATGTCTAAAGAGACTTTTAAGAGGGACAAGCCTCACGTAAACGTAGGTACTATTGGTCACGTTGATCATGGCAAGACCACGTTGACTGCAGCCATTACCAACATGCTGGCAAAGAAGGGTTGGGCTCAGGAGAAGAAGTATGATGAAATTGATGCTGCTCCGGAAGAAAAAGAGCGTGGTATCACCATCAATACTGCGCACGTGGAGTACCAGACAGCTAAACGTCACTATGCGCACGTGGATTGCCCAGGTCACGCTGACTATGTTAAGAACATGATCACAGGTGCCGCACAGATGGACGGTGCGATCTTGGTTGTTGCTGCAACAGATGGTCCTATGCCACAGACCAAGGAGCACATCCTTCTTGCCCGTCAGGTTGGTGTTCCCCGCATCGTGGTATTCATGAACAAAGTAGATCTGGTCGATGATCCCGAGCTGCTTGAACTGGTCGAAATGGAGATCCGCGAATTGCTTTCTATATACGGTTTCGATGGTGACAATACGCCGATCATTCAGGGATCAGCTACGGGTGCTCTTGCTGGCGAAGAACAGTGGGTTGCCAAGATCGAAGAACTGATGACAGCGGTAGATGATTTCATTCCATTGCCTCCCCGTCCGGTCGATCTTCCGTTCCTCATGTCTGTAGAAGATGTTTTCACCATTACTGGTCGTGGTACGGTTGCTACTGGTCGCATCGAGCGTGGCCGTGTAAAAGTGGGCGAACCCGTAGAGATCGTTGGTTTGATGGAAGCGCCTTTGAATTCAACTTGCACGGGTGTAGAAATGTTCCGCAAGTTGCTTGACGAAGGTGAAGCTGGTGACAATGCAGGCCTTCTCCTCCGTGGAATTGAAAAGAAAGACATCCGCAGGGGTATGGTTATCTGTAAACCAGGCTCAATCACTCCGCACACTGATTTCAAGGGTGAGGTGTACGTACTGAGCAAAGAAGAGGGTGGTCGTCATACCCCATTCTTCCAAAAATACAGGCCTCAGTTCTATTTCCGTACAACTGACGTAACGGGAGAAGTGGAACTGCCTGCTGGAACAGAGATGGTCATGCCTGGAGACAATATCAACCTGACCGTTAGGTTGATCCAGCCCATCGCAATGGAAAAAGGCTTGAAGTTTGCCATCCGTGAAGGTGGTCGTACGGTAGGTGCCGGTCAGGTGACTGAAATCCTTAAGTAACATTTCCGATCCTTTGTCCTTCTTTGTGAAAGCAAAGGGATTCGATATCTTTACAAAGTACCCGGGTTCTCCCGGGTACTTTGTCACTACATATGTAGTGGTTCCTGAAAGGTCTGAATGTCCGTATGATGAATGCGGTCAAACATTTTTCAGGTACACAAACGGGCATAGTTCAACGGCAGAATAGAGGTCTCCAAAACCTTCGATCTAGGTTCGAATCCTAGTGCCCGTGCTAACTTAGGGATCGATGGATTCACGAACCACAGGTATCAACCTAGTGTAGCATTCTTCGCAGAATGATCCAAAGCATCATCATTCCTTTCAACCGTTAATCCGCTCATCGTCATGAATAAATTGCAGGCTTATTTTAAGGATTCTTACCGGGAGATGCTGGAGAAAGTCACATGGCCTACATGGGCGCAACTGCAGCAGTCCACCATGATCGTGTTGGTTGCCACTTTGGTGATCACCGGATTGGTATGGCTGATGGATTTAGCCAGCAGCAATATTCTTAAATTCGTTTACTCACTTTTCAAATGACGGAAACAACCAACCAACCGGAGTCCAAATGGTACGTCCTCCGTGTCATAAGCGGTAAGGAACGAAAAGTGAAGGAGTATCTTGACAAGGATATTTCCAGGCAAGAAGATTGGTTCAAGATGATCAAACAGATTTTTCTTCCGATAGAAAAAGTGTATAAGGTGCAAAATGGTAAAAAGGTGGTACGTGAACGCAACCTTTACCCAGGGTATGTTTTTATAGAGGTCGATGGAAATATGAATGATGATGTCATTTCTACGATCAACAACACGACAAACGTGATCCATTTTTTGGGAAAAGATAATCCTCAGCCCCTTTCAAAGGTCGAGGTGAATAAAATGCTGGGTAAAGTCGACGAATTGAGTGGTGCCGGCGGCATCATTATGAGTGAACCTTTCTTTGAAGGCGAAACGATCAAAATCATCGATGGTCCTTTCAATGATTTCAATGGTACCATCGAGGAAGTCAATGATGAGAAGAAAAAACTCAAGGTATCTGTGAAGATATTCGGCCGGTCTACCCCCGTGGAACTTAATTACATGCAAGTGGAAAAGCTACCATAAAAGATATTTCTTGAAAAAAGTCCCGCGGAAGCGGGATTTTTTTTTGGTTTGATGGAAGATCTTTTAGGGGAAGGCAATACTTTTATACAATATGGCAAATGTTTCCATAAAGGATATTGCACGGGAAGTGGGTGTTTCCACAACGACTGTTTCTTTTGTGCTGAATGGCAAGGCGCGGGAAAAGCGCATCAGCACTGATCTGAAAGACCGGATCATATTGGCAGCGAAGCAGTTGAATTATAGGCCAAATCAGGTGGCCAGGGGTCTTAGGACCGGTCAATCTCATACCCTCGGGCTTATTGTCGAGGACATCTCCAACCCATTTTTTGCGCATCTGGCCCGACATGTGGAGCATGAGGCTGATAAGGCGGGCTATACGGTGATGTTTTGCAGTACCGAGAACGATGAGGAGAAGGCTGCCGGGCTTTTGTAC
>CAJBPC010000761.1 GCA_903957405.1 uncultured bacterium
ACATCTCTCATCATGATCACCATAGGATTGATACGGGAAGGCAAAATACCGGCGGATAACAGGGTGGCGCTGACACCCTCACAATGCAAATGGATCAAATGGAATTTCCCCCATCTGAAGGTCATTGTACAGCCATCATCCCATCGTAGCTTCACAGACAGGGAATACGAAATGGCGGGAATCGATGTCGTGGAGGATTTGAGCAGCTGCGACATTCTTTTTGGCATCAAGGAAGTACCCATCGATCAGCTGATACCCGAAAAGACTTATCTGTTTTTTTCTCATACACGAAAAAAACAACCCTACAATCAGCAGCTTTTCCGAAATGTCATCGATAAAAAAATAACCCTCATAGACTATGAATGCCTGCAACACGACGACGGCGCACGCATCATTGGCTTCGGCTTTTTTGCCGGCATCGTAGGCGCTCATAACGGTATCATGGCCTATGGCAAACGAACGGGTGAGTTCGACCTGGGAAGGGTCTACAAACAAAAAAACTTCAGCGAACTGATACACACCTATTTCGGTCTTAAACTGCCCAACGTAAAAATAGTGGTGACGGGATCTGGAAGGGTGGCACATGGAGTGCTAGAGATCATGAACCTCATGGGGATCCGCGAAGTGGAGACGGAGGATTTTTTGGAGCGGGAATTCGAGTACCCTGTCTATGTTCAGGTAAAGGGGCATGACCTTTACACACACAGGGAAACAGGGAAGTATGGCCGACTTGATTTTCATGAACATCCCAACCTGTACAAAAGCATTTTCCCCAACTATGCTTTCTGTGCAGACATACTTATGAACGGCGTCTATTGGGAGCCCACTATCCCAAGACTGTTTGAACCTGAATTGATCCGTGATCCCCGATTCCGGATCAAGACGATATCCGACATCACCGATGATGCCTTCGGTTCAGTACCCATCAACCTTGGTGACCAGTCCATTGAGGATCCCGTGTATGGTGTCGATAAAAACACTGGTCAAAAGACGGCGCCCCATCTCCCGGAATCCATCGACGTACTTGCGGTGAGCAATCTCCCGAATGAATTGCCAAGGGATGCTTCCCGCTATTTTGGGGAACAACTGCTAAAGCATATATTGCCGGTACTCCTGAAAGAGATGGATCCTGTCATCGAAAGGGCGACATTGGTGAAAAAAGGCAAACTGACCCATCCTTTCGAATACCTCAGCACTTACGCAGGCCTCTGAGATCATACACTCAAATAGTACGGTCGCATCATTGACCGGAATGCTTCGGAGTAGCCGCCATCGCTTTCCCGGATGACCAGTTCGAATGCTTTTGCCTCCTTCTGCGAATTTCGTTTCTGCATGTGCAGTATGGTCCGGAAATGCCCGTGTGCTGGACTTTGTTTGACCAGCAGCCGATCTATCGTCACACACCCTTTTTCCATCGCCATCTCCTCAAAAAGAACAGACCGGTCTGTCGGGAGCAGTATCCCGAAACTTCCATCCGGCGAGAGATGGCGTAGGATGACTTCCAGCAATTGCGCGAGTGTCAACCCGCTATCGTGCATCGCAAGGTTTTTGCCTCGGTCTGCACTTGCGAGGCTTTTTTCATAGAACGGGGGATTCGTCACGATCAAGTCGTAGGAATGACCCATGCTGTGGGTTCGTGCATCTTCATTGGAGACCTGCAGCCGGTCTTTCCATGGCGATAGGGCGATGTTCGTCATGGATTGTGCATGGGAGGATTGCTCAATTTCGATTCCGTCGATCGGGCAATCGCATCGCTGCGCCATCATCATCATGAGCAGTCCCGTGCCACTGCCAATATCGAGTATGCGAGAGGGTGAAAGTCCTTTTCCGGCAAACCATGCACCGAGTATGCACGCCTCTGTGGTCACTTTCATGGAGCAGTGCTGCTGTTCTATGATGAATTCCCTGAATCTGAAGTAGTTGTTTGACATGTGTGAAAGCAGGATGAGCGTATGTCACCAGGAAGCCCTTGCGGATGCGCTCACGCTTAAGTCACTGAATAGACCTGCTTCGTATTTGTAATGGGCGGTGCGTGCGATCATGGCTGCATTGTCGGTGCAGTACTCCATTTTGGGGATATAAGTCGACCAATGCATCGCGTTGCCCAATTCAATGAAACTTTTTCTTAGCCCACTGTTGGCCGAGACGCCACCTGAAAGGCAAATTTGTCGGATACCCGTTTCAATGGCAGCGCGTTTGAGCTTTTTCAACAGTATCGTTACAATGCGCTGCTGAATGGAAGCGCAAAGATCGGCGAGATGCTGCGTGATGAAGTCGGGATCTTTTTTCATCGCATCCCTCAGGAAATACAAGATGGATGTCTTCACACCGCTGAAACTGTAGTCTAGTCCGGGTATTTGCGGTTCCGCAAAAACATATCTATCGGGATCACCGGAAGCGGCAAGCGCATCGATCAATGGACCGCCTGGATAGGGTAGACCCAGGAGTTTTGCCGACTTGTCGAAGGCTTCTCCCGCAGCATCATCGATTGTTTCCCCGAGTACTTCCATATCGAGTGGTGAGCGACATAAGACGATCTGCGTATGGCCACCGCTCACGGTCAAGCAAAGAAAGGGAAAAGTAGGGGATGGGTCATCGATCAGGTTTGCGAGGACATGTGCCTGCATGTGATGCACCGTGATGAGCGGTATGCTCAGGGACAAAGCTAGGGATTTGGCAAAGCCAGACCCTACCAATAACGCACCGATAAGTCCCGGAGCATGGGTGAAAGCCACCGCTTTCATGTCGGTCAGGGTGCATCCTGACTTTTCCAACGCTTCATATACGACGGGAATGATATGTTGCATGTGGGCTCGGCTGGCAAGCTCAGGTACCACACCCCCATACCTGCGGTGAACATCCTGGGTGGCAATGACATTCGATGCAATGCGGCCATTTATGCAAACAGACGCACTGGTTTCGTCACAGGAACTTTCAATAGCAAGAATGCAGGTGTTGGTCGACATGCAGGGCTAAGGTACGGGTACCGCATCAATTATCAAGACGGAGAGGGTTTTGTCAGGCATGGTGTCAATCGACTGAAAGCAGATCCTGAGTTTCGCACCGGATGAGATCACCACACCCTTGTTGTAAATGCGGGGGATGTAGCGGTTTCCTTTTTCATCTGAAACATAAAGCTGAATGTTTCCAGTGCTATCGCTCTGCTCCCTGACCGTTACGACAAGGCTTTTCTTGCATGTGTCATCCGCATCGCCGTTGAATATGAAAATAGAAAAAAGTAAAAAAGCAATTAACCCTAAGGCGAACAGGCTTATTACATTGAACCTATTATTGCTCCATTCATGTTTACCATTGCGCCCTGAAGTTTTTTTCATTCGAGTAGACGTATTCCGATTTTTTTATCTGAAGTATATGCTCATGACGAAATTATATCATAATTCATGCAGAAATGCATAAATATGATAAAAAAATGCAATTACTTATAAACTGCAAACTTAGTCTTGTCACTTGGATCGAATGGCCACGACGGGGTCCATACGCGCCGCAATGATGGCTGGGATGATTCCTGCAAGTACGCCGATGGTCAGGCAAATGCCGAAAGCGAGACCGAGAATATTCGGTGATACGGTGACTGGAAAGTTGAAGATGTTTGATAACAGGCTTGCCAGAATGATGACGAGGGTTAGACCGATCAATCCTCCGATGATGCATATGAAAGAGCTTTCCAGCAAGAACTCCATCAGGATCGTATTTTTCTTGGCACCTATGGCTTTCTTGAGTCCGATGAATGGAGTGCGTTCGCGAACGGTCACGAACATGATATTGGCGATGCCGAATGCACCCACGATCAAACTGAGCAGACCGATCATCCAACCGCCGAGGTTTACATTCGCAAAAAGTGAATCTACCGACTTGCTGAAGTCAGATATGGCATTCAGTTCGAAATTGTCTTCCTCTGTCGGTCCGAGCCTGCGGATGGAACGCATCGCACCTTTAAGCTCACCCTTCAATGCATCGGTGGACATGTTTTCAGGACCCTTTACCAGGATCTTTGGGTTGTTGAACCGTTCGTCGAACATCTGCTTCATGAAGCCGTAGGATAACACCAGGCTCTGGTCGAAATTCCACCCATCAATGAAGCTCTTTCCCTGTTTTTTGATGACGCCGGCGACTTTGGCCTTTTTATTCTTGAGCTGAACTTCCTGACCCACCGCTTTCTCCGGATTTCCGAAAAGCTTTTCCGCGACATCGTATCCGATCACGATACTGGGGGATCCATTGTCGAATTCCATGGTCGACAGATAGCGTCCGTAAAGGATCTCAATCGGCTGTATCCGGTCAAATTCATTCGTGATGCCGTGATAGTTGATGCCCTCAAGGTTGATATTTCCGAATTCGATGAAAGATCCCGCTGATATATTGAACACGACGTTAATATCTGCTTTTATTTTCTCTCTGATCAGTTTCGATTCTGACATTTTTACAGAAGGACGGTTCACGTATTTCCACCAGGGATATTCTGAATTTCCACCGGAATATGACCATTTGTCGATGTAGATCGTGTTGCTTCCCAATGACTTGATACCATCCTGCACATTTTTTTCCAGGCTGCTGACGGTGGAAAGCACTCCGATGATGCAGAAAATACCGATCGTCACGCCGAACAACGAAAGGAATGTCCTCAGTTTATTCTTGTAGAGTTCCTGAAACGCAAGTTTCAGGCTTGAGATCATGATCTGGAGCGTCTTTTGCATCTCTCTGGAACGGTTTGGAGCCTTTGTGAAGAGTAAAGGTAGCAATGAACCCTTTCATTGGGAATGAAATTTACGGCAGTGGATGAAATGTATGACAGATGGGACAATTCACTCACTTGAGGGGCCTTTTCTTGATCATTCCGCCCTTTGTATCCTTGATACTGGTCATGACGACAAAGGCGTGTGGATCAATTGCCTCTATCTCCGCCTGAAGCCTGGAGATTTCAAGTCTTGTGACGACCGTGAAAAGGATATCCATGTCAGAGGTGTTCACGCCCCGTTTGCCATAGCCGCGTATGCCTTTGTACATGGTGATGCCTCTCCCGATTTTTTCCGTGATCATCGTGGCGATTTCATGATTTTTAGGTGAGATGATCGTCACCCCGTTGAATTCTTCAATGCCTTCAATGATGAAGTCCAGGGTCTTCGATGCGGACAGATACGTCAGTACCGAATACATCGCCACTTCAATACCCAGCAGATATGCCGCAATCGAGAAGATGAAAATGTTGATCAGCAGGATGACATCCCCAATGGTCAATATGGTCCTTCTGCTGATGAATATCGCCAGCACCTCCGTCCCGTCAAGCACGCCTCCGCCTCTGACCGCGAGCCCGATCCCCATGCCTAGAAAGAATCCTCCGAAGATGGCCACAAGCAATTTGTCGTTGGTTATGACGGGGTATGGGATCAATGCGACGGCTGTGGCAAGGCCTAATATGGCGATGGATGTCTTTATCACAAACGCTGATCCCAGCTGAAAATATCCGAGCACTATGAATGGGATATTTATCACAATCAGCAACAACGGGAGGGGGATACCCAAAGTCTGGTTGATCAGCAGTGATATTCCCGTGGCGCCGCCATCCACAAATTCCGTGGGCAACAAAAATCCTTTCAATCCGAAACCAGCTGACAGCAGCCCTATGAGCAGCAATAACGAATCCCTGACCATGCGCTTCAGGAAAACCTTGAACTGGAACACAGTCTTCGCTGCTCGATATTTGCTTACCGTTTCATCTTCAAGATCTTTTGCTGTAGCGGGCTTCAAAATACCCATCATTTTGTTGAGGAAACCCATAATGGTAAAATTAATCAAAAATCGGCGTGTCATTCCATCATGAAATCTGCCATGGGCGGCATTCTTCGCGGAGGATGTCGTAGCTTTGTGCATTTTTACAAACAGGCGATGGGCCTGTCATTTAGATCTGGAAACATGAAGTTTGACTCCGAAATAAGGAAAAGGCGCACATTCGCCATCATTTCTCACCCTGATGCGGGCAAGACCACGTTAACCGAGAAGTTCCTTCTCTTTGGCGGGGCGATACAGATAGCAGGAGCGGTCAAAAGCAATAAGATCAAGAAGCACGCTACCAGCGACTTCATGGAGATCGAACGCCAGCGGGGGATCAGTGTGGCCACTTCCGTCATGAGTTTCGAATATAAAAAGACGCTTATCAACCTCTTGGATACGCCCGGCCACAAGGATTTTGCAGAGGACACATATCGAACACTCACCGCGGTGGACAGTGTCATCCTGGTCATTGATTCCGTGAAAGGCGTCGAAGAACAAACGCGCAAACTGATGCAAGTATGCCGCATGCGGGATACGCCGGTGATCGTGTTCATCAAT
>CAJBPC010000762.1 GCA_903957405.1 uncultured bacterium
GGAGAGGTCCGCGACTGCCGGTTCCAGACGAATGGTAAAATGTTCCCCGATGTGTTGTCATACAATGTGGTAGGAGAACTGCGGGGTACTGAATTCCCGAATGAGGTCATAACCGTCGGAGGGCATCTTGACAGCTGGGATCTGGGTGAAGGAGCCCACGACGATGGGGCTGGATGTGTGCAGAGCATTGAAGTCATCCGGGTGATGAAAGCCCTTGGCATCAGGCCGAAGCGCACGATTCGAGCCGTCATGTTCATGAACGAGGAGAATGGTCTGCGGGGCGGCATGGCATATGCTGAAGCAGCAGGGAAGGATGACCGGAAATTCATCTTCGCGCTGGAAAGCGATGCCGGAGGATTCACACCGCGGGGATTTGGCGTTTCCGCTACTCCGGAACAGTTTTCAAAAGTGTATTCATGGCGTAAGCTTTTCCATCCGTATGGCGCTTCAGATATCGTCTCTGGCGGCGGTGGTGCCGATATCGGTCCCCTTCGGGCATTGGGTACCGCTCTTGCCGGATTCACGCCGGATTCTCAACGATATTTCGATGTGCATCATGCCGCTTCCGATGTGTTTGAAGCAGTCAGCCCCAGAGAGCTTAACTTGGGTGCGGTGGTCATGGCGGGGATGGTCTTCCTCGTGAGCCAGTACGGGCTCTGAAGAATAAATGTAGAGGGCAGTTCTTCGATCCAACTATCATGCTGATAGCAGGAATATGACGGGTATCTTGTGCAGTTCCGGTTTTGATTTTTTCCAACGGGCCACGGTCATCGTTCTGATGTCCTCCGCAGCGGATGTGATGCTCACGGCAACGCATAAACGAGTTTCAGGCTTGCATGTTTGCACAATGCTTTCGAGCATGGCATCGTTCCGGTATGGCGTCTCAATGAAAATATGCGTGCAGCCCGTCCTTTCGGAGTCGGCTTCGAGTTGTTTCAGGGTTTTTATCCGGCGCTCCGGGTCCAACGGCAGGTAACCGTTGAAGCGGAACAGTTGTCCGTTCATGCCGCTGGCCATCAGGGCGAGCAGGATGGAGTTCGGTCCGGTCAGGGGTTTCACCAGGGCACCCGCACCCTGCGCCATGGCGACCAGTTCCTGTCCGGGATCCGCTACGCCCGGGCAACCCGCCTCGCTGAGGATACCGATGGTCTGCCTTGTTCGTAATGCTTCTGCAAAGGCCTTGCGCATGTCAGCATCACCTTTTTGTATCTCCTGCCAGTGGTGGTCGTCGATGACGATGTCCGGCATGAGTTTTTTGAGGTATCGCCTTGTTGTCCTCAGGTTTTCTGTGAAAAAAACATCGCATTTTTTCACGCATTCCGCCACCTGTGCCGGAATGGCCTGGTATCCGTCATCTGCAAGAATGGTGGGGATCATGTAAACGACAGCGCTTTTATTAGGGGACTGTCCTTCGGGTTTTGATTCGCTTGTATTCATTTCCTTTCCTGTTCGTGCATGCTGATCGTGGCGGCTATCACGGCATAGGAAGGAGCCAGTATCCAGCCTATGATGATGACGGCGTGCATCAGATAGAACACGATGCCATTGCCGATGGCGAGTCCCTTATGTCTTCCCACATATTCAAAGCTCGCGGCGACATTCATCTTCCTTCGTTCACAGCTGTAGTCGAGCATGGAGAAGCCATAGTAGTAGCATTCCACGAAAAGGGCCAGGATCGGGGCTGTCCATCCAATGATCGGAATGAAAGAGCACATCAGGATGGAAACGGTGTAGAGGGTCTGCCAGAAACTGTTCCTCAGGGCCACCTGCACACCACGGAGCATGTCGCTGAAGAACTGTCTAAGGCTGAAAGGGTAGTCTCGTCCTTCGATGATGGCGGATGTCCGCTCGCTGAGGAAGGCGAAAATGGGAGAACCCAGTATCAGCCACATGAATTTGAAGAGCGAGAAATAAAAAAACATCAGGATCATCCAGAAAATGATCGCAGTGAAAGTGAATAAAAAGCCAAGCCAGGTGTTCTCCCATTTTTGCAGCCAGTCTTTAATGCCTATGAGGTCGGAGAAGTACTGGATGACGCTGTTGGCGGATTGCCCGAAGAAGTACATACTCGTGGCAAATAGTATGGCATATATGATTCCCGGCACAAGGATCCATTTCCAGAGGCGGTGTTCCTTGATGAAGCGATGCGCCTTGAAATAGGAGTTTATGGCGATGACGATTTCCTTCAGCAATCGGAGTTTTTTTACATTTGTTTGGATATCCGGGCAGATACCCGGTATGATTCAAACTTAACTCATTTATCAGCAATAAAAGGCCGGCAGTGAAAATTATCCCCTTTTCATTTTTCCAAAGGGATGCGGTGCAAGAGATTGCCCGTGACTTACTCGGGAAGGTCCTCGTCACCTGCTTCGAAGGCATGAAGACCTCCGGCCGGATTGTGGAGACGGAGGCTTATGCCGGTGTGACGGATAGGGCATCGCACGCCTTCGGCGGACGGTTGACGGAACGCACCAGGGTGATGTACGCACCCGGAGGACTGTCATATGTCTACCTCTGTTACGGCATGCATCATCTATGCAATGTGGTCACGAATGTCGTGGATGTCCCGCATGCCGTCTTGATCCGTGCGCTCGAACCCATGGATGGCGTGGATGTCATGCAACGCCGCTCGGGTGGTCGTTTGCGTGAAACGCAGCTCTGTTCAGGGCCGGGAAGATTGTCGAAGGCGCTGGGGATTTCGACGAAGCACACAGGTCTTCCATTGTCAGGGGATTGCTTTTTTATCGGAGATGACGGATATGTACCGGACGAAAGCGTGATCCTTGCCACGCCGAGAATCGGTGTGGATTATGCTGGCGATGATGCGGCGTTGCCGTATCGGTTCATTCTGCGTGGACACCCCTGTGTGAGTGGTAAGAAGATGTATTGATGCGGCCGCATCGCGCGCAGCTGGATATTTCGTGTAGGAGATACCGCCATTGAGGTACGCGGGGCGCCTCTGGGCGGGTCGCC
>CAJBPC010000763.1 GCA_903957405.1 uncultured bacterium
ATCGTTTCTATTCGAACTCCCCCGTGTGTGCGCCAACCCGTGCATCCCTCATGACGGGCAGGTATCCTGACAGGGTGGGGGTGCCCGGCCTGATCCGCTCTTTGCCGGATAACAACTGGGGATTCCTTGATCCGTCAGCGGTTCTTCTTCCCGCCAAGCTCAAGTCTGCAGGCTACCATACGGCTCATGTGGGTAAATGGAATCTCGGCTTTGACCCTCCGAACCTCCCTAATGACAAGGGTTTCGATCATTTTCACGGGTGGCTGGAGGATATGATGGATGACTACTGGCTGCATCGTCGCCATGGCCGGAACTATATGCGGTCAGATACCCAGGTCATCGATCCATCCGGTCATGCGACGGATCTGTTTACGCAGTGGTCAGCCGACTATATCCATTCCCGTGCAAAGGAGCCGAGGCCTTTTTTCCTGTACCTCGCGTATAACGCCCCACATTTCCCAGTGCAGCCGCCGAAGGAATGGCTCGACCGGGTTCTCAAACGCGAGCCCGGCATCGGCCCCAAGCGTGCATCCCTCGTGGCCCTCATCGAACACATGGATGACGGCATCGGGAAGGTGATCAAAGCGTTGAAGGAGTCCGGACAATACGACAACACCCTCGTCATTTTTACAGGAGACAACGGCGGGAACCTGTCAGACTCTGCCGGGAACAGTCCCCTGCGCGACGGAAAGCAGAGCATGTACGAGGGCGGGATCAGGGTCCCCACGGCTCTGTCATGGCCGGGCGTCATTGCAGCAGGAACCATTTCGAACGGGCTGAACCTGTCGATGGATATTTTCCCTACCATCATGGACCTGGCAGGACTGCCCCGCGGTGAGCAGACCGATGGCAGAAGCTTCCTGCCCACCTTGCTCGGGACTCCTGAAGCGGCGGAGGAAAGACCGTTGTATTTCATCCGGCGAGAAGGAGGCGAGCGCTACGGCGGTAAGGCCTACCACGCGATCCGGCTCGGCGACTGGAAGCTCCTGCAGAACAGTCCTTTCCAGCCGATGGAACTGTATAACCTCAGAGATGATCCCATGGAGCAGAATGACCGGATCAATACCGAACCCGCCATCTACCGGAAGCTTAACGCACTGCTCATGCAACACATACAAGAAGGTGGGAAAACCCCCTGGCAAAGGCCGGCGCTTTGACCTGGCCGATGCATAAATCCGGTTTTCCCGTCATACGCAAACGTTTGCGCCGGGCAGTTGCAGTAATGGCTCAGACTCCGGTTTTTTCCATATCTAAAACGTTTAACTTAGTGTGAAAGATCGCTAAACCGAGCCGTTATGAACAGGATCATCTGCATTCTTTTGCTCTTCATTTTTGTCATTGCCTGTAAAAAAAAGGAAGATATCGTCGATCCGACACCTCCTCCCGTGGTACCCCCTCCTGTGGCACCTGTGGATCCGAATGCATTGTCCATACCGGTCACCGCGGCACAGATGGGTGGTTGCTTTGCAGTGTCGGCGAAGAAGAATGTACATCCGCGATTACACTACTCGGCCGCAGAGATCGCTGCCATAAAACTCAATGCACAATCGGATCCATATGCGAAGCCGACCTATGACGACATCATCTCCAGGGCGGATGCCATACTCGGAACGTCCCTCATGAGTTACCAGCTGGATGGTGCCAACCTGCGCATCCCAAGCCTCCATACATTCGGCAATGATCAGGCACCTTACCTGATACTGGCATACCAGTTCACCAAGGATACCCGTTATGCCCTCCGCTGCTGGCAACAACTCGAACGCTTCACCACCTATCCCGACTGGGGTGCGAACCGGCATTTTCTCGATGCCGGCATCGCCGCGAAAGCTGTGGCCATGGCATATGACGGATTATATGACTACCTGACCACGTCGCAACGGACGGCACTCTACAATGCCGTGAGGACCTTCGTACTCAATCCGGGCATGAACCAGATCACCACCAGCACCGGACCCTTCAAATGGTACGATACGGATGATAACTGGAATGGCATATGCCACGGTGGGATGATCATGGCGGCACTGGCGACCTTCGAGATGGACTCTGCATTCAACAGCTCCATCATCGCACAGTGTGCCAATGGCATGCTGAAGTACCTCCAGTCATTCGAACCGGACGGCGCGAGCGAAGAAGGCATGTCGTACTGGTCGTACGGACTGCAGAACACCATACTCTCGCTGGAATCCATGAAACGCTGCCTGGGGGCTACGTTCGGACTGACAAACCTGAATGGCATCAAGAAAACAGGTATGTTTCCCTATCTCGTCTCGGGTCCGGTTGGGACGGCATCCTTCGGTGACGATTACCTCTATGTGGGGAAGGCCAACAGATTTCTGTCGTATATGTGGTTCGCCAAATTTTACAATGATGCGAACTTAGCCCGGACGCACTATGACAGGAGTATGTCTATCAATGCTGCAAAAACCATCAAGATGAATGGATGGAGCGACCTCATCTTTTACGATAAAGCACTCGTGCAGCAAGGCTCCGGCACCGCAGTCCCGGCATCGGGATTCATTCGCGGGGTCGATTACGGTTATGTCGGTGAGAATATGTCGGATGAAACAGCTTTGTATGTCGGCATACACACCGGAAAGAACAACGCAAGCCACGGTCACCTCGATGCAGGCTCATTTTTCATCCAGGGCCTTGGCGAGACCTGGGCGCAGGGCAACCTCGGTCTGGAGTCTCCCTATCCCTCTGATTTCTTCACCGTCACCGAGCCTGCATACACCGCTGCACCCACATCTGCTGCGACCACGCGCGGCCGGTTTTATTACTATCGGGTACGTACGGAAGGCAAGAACTGCCTGGTCTTCAATCCGGATGCCCGGCCCGAGCAAAATCCCGATGCGCAGGCAACTGTGGTCAAGGATGCGAATGACGGCACAGGGGGGTATTTTGTGGTGAACATGGGAGATGTCTACAGCCGCGACGTGAGTGCATACAAGCGTGGCGTGAAGCTCAACCGCAGCAGCAAGACGATCACCGTGCAGGATGAATTCACTCCCAAGACGGTCTCCAATGCCTACTGGATCATGCATAGCCCTTGCACCGACAATGCCGTCATCAGTGCAGACGGACGAACGGTCACCATGACCAAGAACGGAAAGATCGCCTATCTCAGACTCCTGTCACCCGCCAATGCAACCTTCAGCCTCGTGAATCGTTCGACTTCCTTTGTCAACTACCTCGAGGAGACGGCTCCCATCTTCAGCAGCATCATGTCGGGAAAGAATGGCATCAACCAGTGGTATGGGAAATTCCATGTCAAGTTGACCGGACTGGCGGCAGGTGTGCCGACAACCGTCAAAGTGGATTTCTCCGGTTCATCCTCCAGCACGTCAACGCCTGTGACGGCATTGGATAGCTGGACGACAGCCAATTGATCGAGGAACAACTCGTGCTTCATGCCTGCATCGTATCACCGTAAAGGTATATGGCAGATCCATGCCATTGACGACCCGATACATCGTTGGCTTCTCTTCGGGACAACAGTTGCTTCGGAATGGTTTTGGCGCAGTGGTGTGCAAAGCATCGATGTGAAATATGCGGGCATCAATGGTTTCCAGACAAAATCCTTGCGTCCATGGCTGAAGTCAAGCTTCGTGGACGATGCCATTCCCGTGCTGGCCTGAAAATAAGGTCATTCCATTCCACTTTACATGAACATCATGTGCCTCTGGTGCAAGACCGATCTGCGGAGATGTCTGCTGACATGTCAATGGGTAAGGCAGGTCATTTGACGAGGCGATCCCGGTCATGTTTTCCGCCGTTACCCCGGCATAGCTTTGCTGGAGTCTGTCGATTGGCAGACGGGTGGCGGGTCGGTTTCTCCGGATTTCCCGTCATCGCATCATCTAAATGCGGGATCATGAAAAAGATATTTTTCGTCTTTATTGCAGCTTTTGCAGGGTTGCTTTTCAGCGCCCGGATCCAAGCCCAGGTCATCGAGGATCCCGGCAATCTGGTCGGCTACAGGGGTAAGAACGGAATGGTCCTGGAAGTGAGGGTCACAGGCGCGACCGATGGATCTGTATGGGGTGGAGAAAATGGGGTTTACACGGATGACTCCAGGTTGGCAAAGGCCGCGGTGCATGCCGGTGTAGTGAAGCCTGGGGAGAAGGTTGTCGTCACGGTCGTTATCATGGCAGGGCAATTCTCTTACCCCTCGAGCAAGCGCAATGGCATCACCACAACAGGTTATGGTCCCTGGCATGGAAGCTATGGTTTTCGCATGCCAGGCACTCAAACGACACCACCGGCAGCCGTACCTTCTGATGCGATCGATGATCCGGGGAATATGGTCGCCTATCGTGGCCGCAACGGACAGACGTTCCTCATCAGGGTGCGAGGCACCACCGATGGTTCGGTTTGGGGCGGATCTGATGGTATGTACACGGATGATTCGCGCATCGGGAAAGCGGCGGTACATGCGGGGGTGTTGCGTCCTGGTCAGGAAGGGGTTGTTCGGGTGACCGTGGTCGCCGGAAAGTCGGGATATGGTGCCAGTACCAAAAACGGCATCACCACGATGGGATATGGCAGTTGGCATGGCAGTTATCGATTCGACGATGCCGCCGCAGTGTCTTCTCCTGTTCCTCCGGTTCCTCCCGCTCCACCGGCAATACTCGTCACGCCACCTGCCAGTCAGCCGGTGATCACAAACGCCATCAATGATCCGGGCAATATGGTTGCTTACCGCGGCCGCAACGGGCAGGTTTTTTCGATTCGGATCCGTGGTACGACCGATGGCTCGCTGTGGGGCGGTTCTGACGGGGTGTACACGGATGACTCCCGTATCGGGAAGGCGGCAGTGCATGCGGGTCTGCTGAAGCCGGGTGAAGAGCGGGTGTTGCGTGTGAAGATTCTTGCCGGCAAGCCTTCCTATCCCGCCAGTACAAAGAACGGGATCACCAGCTCCGGCTATGGTGGCTGGCATGGCAGTTATGCATTCGAATAAGGAACCTGTTTGTTTGTTTCACGGAACGCCAGTCGTATCGGATACCGATGCGGCTGGCGTTTTTTTTTCATGTGGTTCGTGTTTTATTGTGATTTATCGATGTATCTGATGATGTACGCTTTTACTTGGATATGTTCAGAATAATCATGACATTCACCTTATCGCAATGAAATAAACATGCACAAGAAAAAGAATGAATCAAGGAGAAGGTTCTTGCACCAGGGGGCGGCCATCGCAGCAGGTTTCTTCATCGTCCCTCGCCATGTGATCGGCCGGGGCTTCATACCGCCAAGCGACCAGCTCACCAAAGGCATCATCGGTGTCGGGGGGATGGGTATGGGTCATGTGGGATATGCGGGTACGCGTGTCGTGGCGATATGTGACGTCGATCGCGGCCACCTGCTCAATGCGGAAAAGAAGATCGGTGGAGGGGTGAAAACCTTCCACGACCATCGTGAGCTCATTGCCATGCCGGGTGTCGATATCGTGCACATCGCCACTCCGCCGCATTGGCATGGCATCATGGCGGTCGAGGCCGCGAGGGCGGGGAAAGACATCTGGTGTGAAAAGCCGATGACAAGGACGATCGGAGAGGGGAGGCGTGTCGTGGAGGCTGTGAAGCAATACGGACGCATGTTCCGGCTGAACACCTGGTTCCGATTCGAGGAGAACTTCTACGGCATGAAGACCCCGGTGAAACCCATCAAAAAACTCGTGCAGTCAGGCTTGCTGGGTTGGCCCCTGACCGTTACCGTTAGTAAGCATACCGGCTTCGACTGGAAGTTCTATTGGGTGGGCCGGACCGACCTCGCAACACAGGCGGTTCCGGAGGGGTTGGACTATGACCGCTGGCTGGGGCCCGCACCATACAAACCGTATCATCCCCATCGGGTGCACGGTACTTTCAGGGGATACTGGGATTATGACGGCGGCGGACTGGGTGATATGGGGCAGCATTACATCGATCCCATACAGTATTTCCTGGGTAAGGATGATACGAGTCCGGTTCTGGTGGAGGTTGATGCGGAGCAGCAGCATCCCGATGCCTGCCGAACTTTCCGCAGGATCACCTATACCTATGCCGATGGCTGTCGCATCATCCTTGACGGGGAGGCGAAAGACGATAAAGTGGCATACATCGAAGGACCGAAGGGAAAACTGTACAACGGTTTTCGGTCCGATATTCCCGACATGGAAGCAAAGCTCGCCGCCATGCCCGATCCCGAACCACAGGTCACGGATTTCCTGACCTCCGTCCGCGAGCGGAAAGCCTTCGCACTGAACGAATCCAATGGCCATCGTTCCTGTACGATCGTGAACATGGGGAAGATCGCCCTGCAACTCGGGCGTTCACTTCGGTTCGATCCCGCAGCACAGCGGTTCATCGGCGATGATGAAGCCAATCGCATGATCGACCCGCCCATGCGCGCACCCTGGACAATCTAACGATCACCATCAACAACAATCATGATCCGTTCATATATCACGATACTGCTGCTCATCTTGTCCGCTCAATTGCTCCATGCACAGGCAAGTGTCTTCAACACGATCTCTGCTTTCCCTTATGCCAAACGTACGGATGCGGATCCGGCGCTAACTGCTATGCGTACCTGGGAGAAAGAGAACTGGTCGGCGTTCGGCAGGATGCTCGATGGCGATTCCATGAAGCTGAAGGCTTCCTACGCGCTCGATGCCTATGTGCATGACGCCGCCGCTGATGCCGCTTTTCGTTCGAAGGCAGCCGCGCTGATCTCTTCATCCATTTCTTCTGTCAGCAGTTTCTCGGCGAAGGACCAGCTCATCAAGGCATTGGGGAGTATGGGGGATGATGCGGCCATCCCTGTGCTGTCAGGATTGCTGACGGATGCCACTTACGGGGGCGTCGCTGCTCGAAGTCTGGCGACCATTGGTTCCAAACGGGCCATCGCCGCGCTTGACAAGGCGGCAACTTCGGCAACGGGAGCCCTGAAAGCTGATATCGGCATGGCTGCGGCCCATGCGCATAGGGGAGCCGTAACGACTACTGCGCCGAAAGCCTTGTACCGGTTGACTGGAAAAGAGAAGCGACAGGGTTTCGAGATGCTCTTCGACGGCACAGGCCTTGACAAGTGGACGGGTAATAAAACAAGCTACAGGGTCGAAGACGGGGCGATCGTGGTCAGCCCCTCCGGTGGCAGTGGCGGAAACCTCTACACCGCCGAAGAGTACGCGGACTTTGAATTCCGCTTCGAATTCCAATTGACACCCGGTGCGAATAACGGCCTTGGCATCCGAACACCCCTGAAGGGCGATGCGGCCTATGTGGGTATGGAGCTGCAGATACTCGACAATGAAGCGGAGAAATACCGCAACCTAAAGCCATATCAGTATCACGGATCCGTATATGGTGTGATCCCTGCGAAGCGCGGCTTCCTCAAGCCCACGGGTGAATGGAACCAACAGACCGTCATCGCAAAGGGTTCCAGGATCAAGGTGGTCCTCAACGGAGAGGTCATTCTAGATGGCGATGTCAGGTCGGCTTCCATGAACGGTACGGCTGACGGTAACGCCCACCCTGGCCTGCTGAATCCAAAAGGACATATAGGCTTCCTCGGGCATGGCGATGTCGTGCGCTTCAGGAACATAAGGGTGCGCCGGACGAATTGATCACTACCGGTCATGCATACCTGAAAAATAGGTAAGTTGACTGCGGACATGACCTTATCGATACACTTTGCAACCGGATCAACGCAATTGTTCCCGTCTGGGTGTCGCTCTATTGATTGCAGGGTCTTTTGATCCAGTGGGTCAGCGCCGTAGTCTCTGTACATTCAGACGCCATCCATCAAACATGTTCTGATACTCGCGCGTCTACATAGATCTAAACTGTCGGGTTTCATACGGATCATGTTATATCCGTGGACTTTATGATGTCTTCGGCAAATGGCGAGTGGGATTTTTCCGGGTTTTTCGGAATTGAAGTATGAAGCACTGAAGCCGGTTTACGCGCACGGAAAGCGATTCATGGGTAATGGCCGGAGTCTGCCCATTGACTTTGAAGCCGGTTTTTCCGGGGACGATCACAGGCATCCGCAATACGAAACGTTCAAGGATCGTATCATCCATCGCAAATACGGGCTCGACTGTTGCATGGAGAAGATGACGCTATCCGCAATTGCATTCAACACTCCGGCGGTTCATGGATGCCACGGATGGAAGCTGTCGGAATACCTCGCCATGGGGAAAGCCATCCTCTCCACGCCGATCATGAATGAGCTGCCCGCACCCTTGGAGCACGGGAGGCATGTGCACTTCGCTCAGACAGATGCAGAGATGTGGGAAGGCGTGGAAAAGTTGATCCATGACCCTGCTTATCGGGCACATCTTCAGGGGGGAGCGCGCGATGATTACCGACTTCATGCCTCTCCTGAAGCCGCTATCAGGGTGATCCTCGAATCCGATCCCTTTCTCAAATG
>CAJBPC010000764.1 GCA_903957405.1 uncultured bacterium
GAAGGAAAAGGGTTCGGTGGAAAAGGGCAAGCTCGCAGATCTCGTCGTACTTTCGCGCGACCTTCTCCACTGCAGGGATGAGGATATCCCCTCCACCAAGGCATTGCTCACCATTGTCGGGGGAAAGGTGAGGTACAGAGATCAAAGCTGGTGAAGGCGGAATGCTTTTTTATATTTATTTTTACCTGCGGAAAATATAACAAATACAACCAAATACATGCAGATCATTGTAGGAACGGATTTCGAGGAGATGTCCCTCACCGCTGCGGAAGATTTCATTTACACACTTGAAAAGATCAGTAAGCCTGTCATCTGCCTTCCTTCGGGCAAAACGCCCCTTACTTTCCTGAAGATCATCAGGAATCATTACATCTCCCAGAAAAAGCAACCGGACTGGTTTTTTGTAGGCCTCGACGAGTGGGTCGGCGTATCCTCTTCCGAGAAGGGCAGTTGCCGGCAATTCTTTGATGAGCACCTGTTTCGCCCGTTGCGTGTTCCGGAGGAGAAGATATCGTTTTTCAATGGAATGGCCGAGGATCTGGACGCGGAATGCCGGCGGGCGGAGCAGTTTATCGCCAGCCATAAGGGCATCGATGTTGCTGTTTTGGGAATCGGGACCAACGGGCACCTGGGGTTGAACGAACCCGGTTCGTCAAAGGAAACACTAACGCAGGTGATCGAGCTGACGGACAGCACCATTGCCGCCGCAAAGGATTATTTTTCGGAGCCCAAGGCACTCACATATGGGATCACATTGGGTCTGGGCACGCTGTTGTCGTCTCGCTCCATCTTTCTGCTGGGAGGCGGGGATGCCAAGGCGGAGATCATCCGCGATGTCGTGGAAGGTCCGGTGACTTCTTCCATCCCCGGTTCTTTCCTTCAAGCGCATCAAAACTGCTTCATCTACCTGGATGAGGCGGCTGCCCGGCTTTTGGCACCCTGACACCAGTTTCACCCCAACTTTATATAACGACACCGGGATCACCTGCCCCCGGTGTCATTGTCATTGGTAAACGGTATTGTTCAGAGCAGGCCAGACACCGGCAGCCATGATTTTTGGTGACTGCTTTCGAAGGCCAGCTCGATCATGCGCACGACATTGTATCCGTGTTGTGGTCTTTCCTTTAACGGTTCCCCAAGCCGGATGGTGCGGTAGAGGTTCCGGTAGTAGTTCCCGAAATCGCCTTTCAGTGACGGGAATTTTTCCCGAATGACCTCTCCGTCGACCTCCGTATGGAGGAGTCCGTGATATTGTTCTTCTTCATGGCACCATTGGTCACCGACCGGCAGTTCGCCGGCTTTGAGGCGATCCTCCTGCGGATCTTCGCCATGCTTTATGAAAGAACCGAGGGTGCCGTGGAGTTGATAGCGGGGCCCCATCTCCCGAACCAGCATGGAGGAGTGGAGGGTGACTTTCAGGAAGCCATAATCCAGTTGAAGATCGAAGTAATCATCGACCTGGGAGTATGATTTCTGCTTCCGTATGTCTGCCAGGATCGCTTCGGGTTTTCCAAAGAGCACAAGTGACTGATCGATGAGATGCGAGCCGAGGTCGTAGAGCACACCTGCGCCCGGTTCAGCGAATTCCCTCCATAGGCCGTATGTCCGGGGATCCGGACGGTATCTGTCGTAATGCGCCGTGAAGGTGTGCAACTCGCCAAGCATGCCCTTCGTGAGGATATCCTGCATCGTTAGAAAGTCTGCCACGTATCGTCGGTTGTGGTAGACCGAGCATGTCCTTGCGTGTTTTTCTGAAAGCTCACAGAGTTCCAAAGCTTCTTCGGAGCGGATGGTGAATGGCTTTTCCACCACCACGTGTTTGCCCGCCTCCAGTGCCGATTTTGCGAATGGGAAATGCGTGCCGTTCGGGGACGTGATGACCACGAGCTCGATCCTGTCATCTTTCAGCAGGCTTTCAACATCCCGATAGGTCCTTATCCCGGGGTATTTCAATGAAGCTTCGTCAGATGACCGCTCCACGACGGCTTCCATGGAGTATTCCGACATGGTGGAAAGAAATGGGGCGTGGAAGGTGCGGGAGGATATCCCGAAACTGACAAGTGCTGCCCGGATTGGTTGAAAAGTCATGATGGTTTGGTTGTATGATTTTATAATGTAATACAGGCTCATGCCCGGTCAGGTGTACATAATCTGTTAATGCTTGTTTACTTTTATAATTATTGACATAAATATGTATTTGATTTTTTATAGATTCCAATCGGGTATTTTCGTTTGATCATATCCATAAGGTATTATACGTCGGGAAATGCAAGATACATCGAACTGGTTTTTTTCTTTCGTTTTCCTGTCGTCTGCATTGGGCGTCATAGTTGCTTGCATTCTTTTTTTCATCAATCGCACCGATACGTTTCAATCCAAACTGCTGGCCTGGTTCCTTGTGTCCATCTCCCTTTTCGCATTGATCTATGGATTGATGTTCACATCTTTTTATCTGACCTTCCCCCATATGTGGCGGGCATTCGGCTGGGTGGGTTTTGTGTATGAGCCTCTTTGTTTTGTATATGTCAGGTCTGTGCTGGAACAATCCTATCGATTCAAACGATGGGATATCCTCTTTCTTTTGCCGGCCGTTCTTTACAACATTCATTTGATTCCTTTCATTATTTTGCCCAGGGACGCGAAGCTTGCATTTGTGGAGCGGACCATCACCGATACGTCATTGATCATGCGGGAGCCGGAAGGATTGTTGCCAGATGAATGGGGGCCCTGGGCCCGACTGCTGATCAATGCCGCTTTGGTGTTCGCTCAGTTCATCATGCTCCTAAAATGGAAACACCGCATTTTCAATGAGGGAGCGTCCACTGCGCAGAATAAACACATCTTCAAGTGGCTTTCGCTTGTCACGGGAATCATGGGTATGTTTTACATCCTTGTGTTTTTTCAGTTCACCGC
>CAJBPC010000765.1 GCA_903957405.1 uncultured bacterium
CGAAGCAGTTCTTGACACTGAACGACCGTCCCTTGCTGGTGCATACCATTGAGGCGTTCGCACATGCGTTCGAAGACATGGACATCATCGTGGTGCTGCCGGCTGCGTTCATCGAGCATGGGAGCGACCTGATTGCGCAGTTCCTGCCCGGCGTCCAGGTATTTTTCACGGAGGGTGGGGAAACCCGGTTTCATTCCGTGAAGAAGGGCTTGTCATTCGTGCGGGAGCCGTCGGTGGTATTCGTGCACGATGCCGTGCGTTGCCTGGTATCGGTTGCGCTTATCCGTCGCTGTTACGATCAGGCCCTCCTGAAGGGCTCCGCCATCCCTGCTGTGGCGGTGCGTGACAGCATGCGTATGCTTGAGGATGACAGACACGGCGTGGTCGACAGGGAACGGCTTCGTGCCATACAGACACCCCAGACATTCCTGTCGGAGTGGATACAGCCAGCTTTCCTTCAACCCTTCGAGCCCGCGTTCACCGATGAGGCTACGGTTGTCGAGCGTTACGAAAAGCAAGTGGCGCTCATAGATGGGGAAGAGACCAATATCAAAGTCACTTTTCCGGTGGACCTGATCATCGCCGCGGAGATCCTGCGTGCACGGACTACCTGACCTTGACGGGCATGATGTCTCTGGAGCCCGGTGTGTACCGGTAGAAGCCCTCACCGCTCTTCACGCCCAGCTTGCCTGCCGTGACCATGTTCACCAGGAGGGTGCAGGGGGCGTATTTCGGTTGTCCGATACTGTTATGCAGCACGCGGAGGATCGCCAGGCATACATCCAGTCCTATGAAATCCGCCAGTTGCAGTGGCCCCATTGGATGTGCCATGCCGAGTTTCATGATCGTATCGATCTCTTCTGTTCCGGCAACGCCTTCTTGCAGGCATTGTATCGCTTCATTGATCATTGGCATGAGGATGCGATTCGCTATGAACCCGGGATAGTCGTTGACCACGCAGGGTGTCTTGTCCAGTTTTTTGGCGAGCTCGATGATGGCATCGGTCACTTCCGGATCGGTCATGTATCCGTTGATGACTTCCACGAGTTTCATGACCGGTACGGGATTCATGAAATGCATGCCGATGACCTTCCCCGGGCGTTTTGTTTCTGCGGCGATGCGGGTGATGGAGATGGAAGAGGTGTTGGATGCGAGTATGCAATGCGGTGGTGCGGCTGCGTCGAGTTGCCGGAAGATCTTGAGTTTCAGATCCGTATTTTCAGTGGCCGCTTCCACGATCAAGTCTGCTGCGGCGACGCCTGAGTTGACGTCTGAGTTGACTGAGATGTTGTTCAGTGTTTCGGATTTCCGTTCTGCCGTCAGGGTTTCTTTGGCGATCTGCCGATCGAGGTTTTTGGAGATCGTCGCCATGGCCTTGTCCAGTTGTGCGTAGGAAACATCGATCAGCGTGACCTTGAATCCATATTGGGCGAATACGTGTGCGATGCCATTACCCATGGTGCCGGCACCTATGACGGATATGTTTTGCATCTTCAAAAATAGCGTAATCCGCTCAATCAAACTTTCTACAGCGGGTCTTGTCGTGTCCTTTCAGTTTTTCTCTTGGCGGATCTCAAATGCGCCATTATTTTCGTGTGTGCATCCTGATCTGC